>JAJFIP010000135.1 GCA_021774875.1 Emcibacter sp. | reverse complement strand
AAGAGGGGTCGCTTGAGGGTTTTGGCTATGGAGAAAATGACATTATCATTGGCAAGCGACTTGCCGATAAATATAATCTGGCTCTCGGTGATTTATTGACATTGGTGACCCCGCGCGGGCGGATAACGCCCTTTGGCACCGTGCCCAGAATAGCCAGCTATGAGATTACGGCTGTTTTTGAGGTTGGCGAATATAATTATGATACCAGCTATTTTTTCATGCCATTACGTCAGGCCCAGACCTATTTCCAGTATGACGATCAGGTGGGGGCGCTGGAGATCAGCCTGACCCACCCGGATATGATTACGGAATTGTTTTCAGAAGTCGAGCAGGCGACAACAAAGATAAGCCGTGGCGGGCGTCTGATAGATTGGCGGGTTCTGAACAGCAGCTTCTTTAATGCGCTACAGGTGGAACGTAACGTGATGTTCGTCATTCTGTCTTTTATTATCCTGATTGCGGTATTCAATATCATCTCGACCATGATTATGATGGTGAAGAATAAAACCCGTGACGTGGCAATTTTACGAACGATGGGGGTTTCCAGCAGTTCTATCATGCGCATATTTTTCATAGTTGGTGCCAGTATCGGGATGCTCGGCACTTTACTTGGCACTTTGGCGGGTTTGGCTATTGCCTATAATGTTCAGCCAATAATGGATTTTATTGAGCGGATGACTGGACTTAGCCTGTGGGAAGGCGAGGTTCGTTTCCTGTCTGAGGTTCCAGCCATTGTTGAGGCCAATGAAGTGCTAATTGTGGTTGTTGTGGCATTGGGGCTGAGTTTTCTCGCGACCCTGTTACCGGCATGGCGGGCGGCAAAGGTCGACCCTGTGCAGTCATTACGGTATGAGTAGGGGAAGCAAATGACCGATATAATTCTGGAACTGCAAAATATTCACCGTCATTTCATTCAGGGTGGTAAAGACTTGCATATCCTTAAGGGCCTTGATTTTACCATGCAGAAGGGTGAAATTGTGACACTGGTTGGCGCATCAGGTTCAGGTAAGTCAACCCTGCTTCAGATCGCTGGTCTGCTTGACGGTGCCAATGAAGGAGAGGTGGTCATTGATGGTCTGGCCTGTGCTGGCCTGTCTGATAATAAACGCACCCGCATACGCCGCCATGATGTGGGCTTTATTTACCAGTTCCACCATTTGCTACCTGAATTCAACGCCATTGAGAATGTCATATTGCCGCAGATAATTGCCGGGTGTTCCAAAGGTCACGCCCTAAAAAAAGCCACTGAAATTCTTGAAAAACTGGGCATGGGCGAGCGTCTTGACCATCGACCATCTGAATTATCCGGCGGCGAGCAGCAACGGGTGGCTATCGCGCGGGCTTTGGTGGATAAGCCTAAAATACTTCTGGCTGACGAACCAACAGGTAATCTGGATGAAGCCACGGGCAATGGGGTCATGAATGAGCTGCTGCGCTTGTCACGGGAAGAGGGCATATCAGCCCTGATTGCTACCCACAATAGTGATCTTGCTAAAAAAATGGATCGCTGCGTTAGCCTCCATAATGGCCTGTTGAGTTAGCAGGGTGACGATAGAGACGTTCATACATCTGCATCTTCATTCGGCCTATTCCCTGTCTGAAGGGGCAGTTCATGTTAAAGCACTGTCAAAGCTTTGTCGGCTGAATAATATGCCTGCCGTAGCAATTACTGACAGCAATAATATGTTTGGTGCCATGGAATCATCTCTGGTCTTGCCGGAATCTGGCATCCAGCCGATCATTGGCTGCAGTCTAGCTATACATCACGAGATTGAGCAGGATGCCCGGTCGCATAAAATTCCGGAACCGGGCTGGCTGATATTGCTGGCCCAGACGGAAAAAGGCTATCAGAATCTGATGGTTCTGGTCAGCAAGGCCCATCTGGAAAGCGAACCTTCCGAAGTGCCGCAAATTAGCCTAGCTGATCTGCAAGGCAATACAGAAGATGTTATCTGCCTGACCGGGGGGCCGGATGGTCCGGTGGGTAAATATCTTCAGTTGGCCGGGGTCACGTCACGGGAAAAAGCTGAAAATGTGGTGAAAAAGCTGAAAGAACTATTTCCCAACCGGCTTTATATGGAAATCATGCGCCATGATATGGAAAAGGAAAAACTGACTGAGGCCGCCTTCATTGAACTGGCTGATCTCCATGACATTCCCCTCGTTGCCACTAATCAGGTATTTTTCCCCACCAGAAAAATGTATCAGGCCCATGATGCCCTGCTGTGCATCGCAGGTGGTAATTATGTGGAGCAGGATGATCGGCGCAAGCTGACGCCTGAACATTATTTCAAATCCACAGCAGAGATGACCGAGCTTTTTATCGATCTGCCCGAAGCCATCCAGAATACGGTGGTCATTGCCCAGAGATGTGCGTTCAAGGTCAAGGAACTTGATCCCATTCTGCCCGGTTACGTGGATGGCGACAAAAGCGAGGAAGTCTCTCTGGCGGAATTGGCCCATGCAGGACTGAAAATTCGTCTGGAAGAGCAGGTATATGATGGGGAACAGGATACAAAAAAACAGCAAGACATTGCCAGACCGTATCTTGAGCGGCTTGAATTTGAATTGGGTGTTATTGTTAAAATGGGATTCCCCGGTTATTTCCTGATCGTGGCCGACTTTATCGGCTGGTCAAAGCGCAATGATATTCCAGTGGGGCCAGGCCGTGGGTCCGGGGCGGGTTCGGTTGTAGCATGGGCCTTGATGATTACTGACCTTGACCCGTTGCGGTTTGGCCTTTTGTTTGAGCGATTTCTTAACCCCGAGCGACTGTCCATGCCCGATTTTGATATTGACTTTTGTCAGGACAAGCGCGACCGGGTGATTAAATATGTTCAGGACAAATACGGCCAGACCCAAGTAGCCCAGATTATCACATTCGGGAAACTTCAGGCCAAGGCCGTGATCCGTGATGTGGGCAGGGTATTGCAAATGCCATATGGTCAGGTAGACCGCCTGTCAAAACTGATTCCCGTCAATCCGGCCAACCCCGTGACTTTGGGCGAGGCTTTGAAAAGTGAGGAAAAACTACGTTATGAGCGTGACCATGATGAGACAACCGCTCATCTCATCGAACTTGCCCTGCAGCTAGAAGGGCTGTTCCGCCATGCCTCGACCCATGCGGCGGGGGTAGTGATTGGCGACCGTCCACTGGAAAGACTGGTGCCGCTGTATCGTGACCCCAAGTCGGATATGCCAGTTACCCAATTCAATATGAAATTCGTGGAAAAGGCCGGACTTGTGAAGTTTGACTTTCTGGGTCTGAAAACCTTGACCGTACTGGCCAAGGCAGTGGAACATATTGCTCTGCGCCATATAGAAGTAAAACTGGAACAGATACCCCTTGATGATGGTCCAAGTTATGAATTATTCAGCAGTGGCAAGACCACGGGTATCTTTCAACTGGAAAGTAGTGGAATGCAGAATGTACTGGCGCAATTAAAGCCGGATACATTTGAAGATATTATCGCGGTGGTGGCACTTTACCGTCCGGGGCCGATGGAAAATATCCCGCGCTATATTGCTTGCAAACATGGGGATAAGAAACCCGATTATCTGCACCCCTTGCTTGAAGGCATCCTGACCGAAACTTACGGTGTGATTATCTATCAGGAACAGGTCATGCAGATCGCGCAGATATTGGCCGATTATTCATTGGGGGAGGCTGATATTCTGCGCCGGGCCATGGGTAAGAAAATCGCATCCGTGATGGACGAACAGCGTCACCGTTTTCAGGACGGGGCCGATAAAAAAGGCGTTGACCCGAAACAGGCAGCGAGCATCTTTGATCAGGTGGCGAAATTTGCCGGCTACGGCTTTAACAAAAGCCATGCGGCGGCCTATGCTCTGGTATCCTTCCAGACAGCCTATCTGAAAGCCAATTATACCGCAGAATTCATGGCGGCGATCATGTCCCTCGACCTGACCAATACCGACAAGCTGGCCATCTTCAAGCAGGAAGTCAAGGACTTGGGTGTTGAACTTCTGCCGCCAGACATCAATAAATCACAGGTGGAATTTTCAGTAGAGGAGATTGACGGTCAGGAGGATTCTGACAATAGGGGCGGGGCGCGGTCGGACGGTATCCTGCGCGGGGTGCGTTACGGCTTGGCGGCACTGAAGAATGTGGGGGTAGGGGCTATGGAAGACCTGATTGCAGAACGGGACCAGAATGGCCCCTTTAAGGATGTGACTGATTTCTGTTGCCGCATAGATACCAAGCATATCAACAAGCGGGCGTTGGAGAATCTGGCCAAGGCCGGAGCGTTTGACAGTATCAATCCCAATCGGGCGCAGATGCTGGCTTCGGTAGAAATGATATTGAAATATGCCCATGCCGCCTGTCTGGAACGCAGTAGCAATCAGGTTAATCTGTTTGGTGAAGTGGCGGAAAGCCAAGCGTTGGCTCTGCCGGAAATGGTCGAATGGCAACTGATAGATCGGCTGAGCTATGAAAAGGAAGCCATCGGTTTTTATCTGTCAGCCCATCCCCTTGATGCGTATGAGAAAGTTCTGGACCGCCAGAAAATCACCCCGTCACCGGAATTAGAACGCAAAGCCCAGAGCGGTGGAGGGGTTGTACGGCTTGCCGGCACTATCCAGACAATCCGCATAATGACCAACAAGCGCGGCAAGAAATATGCTTTTATCGGCCTGTCCGATGCTTATGGCAGTTATGAATGTATGGTTTTCTCTGAACTTCTCGACAGTGCGGAGGAGGTATTACACACTGGAAATTCGGTCATAACCACGGTGGAAGCCAGCATCGATCCGGAAAGGGGGCTGCGGGTCAATGCCAAAAGTTTCGCCGCCATCGAAGCCGTCGCCGCCAATACGGCACAGGGGCTGGAGATTTTCCTCACCGATGAAAGTTCACTTCCCGCAATTCATGAGGTGCTGGACAAATATAAAGGCGGCAGAGGTTATATCACCTTCAAGATCAAGGTTGAAGGTGAAGACGACTATGACGTGGATATTGAATTAAAAGACAAATACAAGGTATCGCCGGATATTAGAAGTGCGCTTGTGACCATGAAAGGCGTAATGGATGCGCGGGAGATATAGGGGGGTGAAGAGTTGTGTGTTATGTATGTAATGACATTGAATTTTTTGCAATAAGGAAAAAAGATGGGTTTACATGTTCATTCATTAGATAATATCCCTGTAAGTGAAAACCGTGATTATTTGATATATTTATTGGACTATGGGTGGCACGAACCACTTGCTGAAGCATTAAAGGATAATTACGCTGAAATGGCAAAAAAAGCTGCGACCAATAGAGCCGTTGTCATTAGAGGTACTGAGGCACTACATTTTGAGAATGAAGTTTTTTCTTGGCATAAAATAAATAATGAAAATGGAGATGATATTCTTCCTGCAATATTAATAACTAATGCTCATCCATCGTATTTTCGTGAGAATAATAGTGGTTATATAAGTAAAAAAGGACTTTACAGAGAAATGCAAGGTGGTGATTTAAAATTAATTTTGGTTCCTTTAAGAAAATTTTGTACTTCAACTACAGAAGTTGTAAACCTAATTACCAAGCTTTTTATTGATATTGAAGAGGGGCTTGACTTATCAAATTTTAGGGTCGCAAAAGAAGTAAAGAAGGGTATAGGTTCGGCAATAGTAGATTCTATAATTTTGGAGCCTAATATTGCGGGCATTGGTTTTAGCCTCAACAAGCTAAAAGAATACTTAAGTTTGAAGTAACCTCAAATGTCATTCCCGCGCAGGCGGGAATCTAGTGAATAAAAGAAGTCATCTTCTATGTAATTATTTGTTTGGACTGGATTCCCGCCTGCGCGGGAATGACGACTTGAAGGGGATGGGAAATGAGATTATTAGAGTACTTACATGAC
>JAJFIP010000134.1 GCA_021774875.1 Emcibacter sp. | reverse complement strand
GAATGAGCCTCCTGGTGCGCGTGCTCGTGTAGCGTTAACAGGTTTGACATTGGCAGAATATTTTCGAGATAAAGAAGGCCAAGATGTCTTGTTCTTTATTGATAATATTTTCCGATTTACCCAGGCAGGGTCCGAGGTCTCGGCGCTTCTGGGGCGTATTCCGTCGGCCGTTGGATATCAGCCAACTTTGGCTACTGAAATGGGTGAGCTACAAGAACGTATTACAACAACACGTAATGGATCGATTACCAGTGTGCAGGCTGTTTATGTCCCAGCCGATGACCTGACAGATCCAGCGCCTGCAACATCATTTTCGCATTTGGATGCGACAACAGTGCTTAGCCGCCAAATCGCAGAGCTTGGCATTTATCCTGCTGTGGATCCTTTGGATTCAACCTCTCGAATATTGTCCCCCAGTATTGTTGGAAATGAGCACTACCAAGTGGCACGCGATGTGCAACGTATTTTGCAGACCTATAAATCTTTGCAAGATATTATTGCAATTTTGGGTATTGATGAGCTCAGTGAGGAAGATAAATTAACCGTTGCCAGAGCGCGTAAAATTCAACGTTTCTTATCACAGCCTTTCCATGTGGCAGAAATTTTTACAGGCACAAAAGGAACTTTTGTCGGCCTCAAAGACACAATCACTGGCTTTAAAGCAATTGTTGATGGGGAATGTGACCATATTCCAGAAGCTGCTTTTTACATGGTTGGAACGATTGAAGAAGTACACAAAAAAGCTCTAGAGTTGGAGAAAGAAGATAATGGAGCCTAGGCAATCATTAGAATTTCAGTTGGTTTCCCCTGATGGTAAGTTATTTTCCAACCAGGTGGATATGGTTGTCATCCCAGGTGATGAGGGAGACCTAGGTGTTATGGCGCGTCATGCCCCCATGGTTGTGGCTTTAAAGCCGGGTATTATTGATATTTATGAAACCCAAGGGGAAATTGCAGAACGAATCTTCGTTGCAGGTGGATTTGCTAATATCCACGAAGGTGGCTGTACGGTCATGGCGGATGAAGGAATTCCTGTCAATGATATAGATCCTCAGGAACTTGAATCCTTTATCGAGCAGTCTCTTGCAAAACTTGAAAAAGTGGCTGATCAAGCAGACAAAGCTCAAATTGAGAGTGAAATTTCAGTTGCTCGGGCAAAAATTGAAATGATGAAGCGTCTTCTAAAGCACTAGGTTGTTCTATGGTGGCGCCCTATTTTTTGGTCATTTTTATTTTATTTAATGTGCCTGCTATAACGAGTCTCGAGCATATGCAAAGCCTTAATAAAACATATACATCTGATTACTGTCAGCAGCTAGAGCTTGCCTATGGTGATAAGATGATGTCTGAAGGTGGCGAGGAAGAGATAGAGCTTCTTGTGGATGGACTTGATTTGACAGGAAAACAGGTCCTTGATTTTGGCTCAGGACTTGGGGGCGTGGCGCATTACCTGGCACTACATCACGATGCAGAGATGACCGGCGTTGAGATAAACCCGGATATGATTGAGCAAACAAACGCTCAAAGACTACCTCATCTGGAAAATAAAATATCATTCGTCCTTTTAAAATCTGATAATAAGCTCCCCTTTCCGGATAACAGTTTTGATGTTGTCTTTAGCAAGGGAGTGATTGTTCACCTAACACCCGAACAACGCCGGATAACATTTCAAGAGTTTTATCGTGTTTTAAAGGCTGATGGTACGCTATTAATTCATGATTGCCTGAGCCCTACGAAAGACTGTTGGAACCCCGAAATACAAGCCTTAATTGAGACAGAATCGTTGCCCCTTTTTGCTCATACCCGCGAATCCTATGTTGAAGAACTCAAGAGTCATGGCTTTATGGATATAGCCTATGTGGATCGTTCTGTGGAATATGCGGGGTACAACCACGATATTATCTCGCGCCTTCAGTCTCCTGCTATCAAAGAAAAGTTTGTGGGGAAATTTGGGCAAGCTCTTTATGAAGATCACGTCACTGGGTATAGGGGAATTCGAGATGCACTTCGATCAGGAGACTTTCTGAGCGCGTGTATAACAGCTAAAAAGAACCTTTAATTCAAGATAATGCTTTCTGATGTTTATTAGGATTTTCTAACACTCTTGGGAATGTAGCAGAGGGAGACGATGACTGTAGCCAATTCTCTGTTGCATAGGCAGAGTCATCACTAATTACATGAAAAGTGTACGCATGTCTGGACCGAGTTGATCTGTTGGGGTCACTTTTATGAACAAGATTCCCATGAATTAGGACAAGTGAGCCTCGTTTGACAGGGGCAGAGACATAATCTTTCGCCGGCCAGGGCTTTGTATCAAGGGTAATGTGTTCGAAGGTCCCATTACTGTTTCTGACGTACTGTTTATTCAGTGGAAACCTGTGACTTCCAGGAATCACCCATAGGCAGGCGTTATTCTCGTCCGCATCTTCAATAGGTACCCAGAAACCTGTGGTTGTATTGGGGGTTGTCTTCAGAAAAGTTGCATCTTGATGGGGCAATACTGCGCCGCCAATTTTAGCAGGCTTAAAGATGTACATCCCCTGAGGAATCGTGACATTTTTAATATTTAAGGAG
>JAJFIP010000133.1 GCA_021774875.1 Emcibacter sp. | reverse complement strand
AGAAGTTTACTCATTCAAAAATCAACAGAAGCGAATTTATAACGCGTCTTATTTTTTGTGCCAAGAGCAACATCACCAAAAAATGGTTCATTTTGCGATATTGAAATATCTACAAAAAAAACATTCTATGGGGGCCTATATCGCAAGCAAATACGATACAAAAACAGGTGGAACTCAGCAATGAATGCCAAACTCCACCTGTTTTTGAGGCTAAACGGGGATGACGTTTCTTCTCAACTTTACCGGCTCTAAGGCTCTGATTCGAGTCTTTTCAAATCCTGATTTAGTGATTCGATTGCTTCCGTTAGATTTCTCCGGGCTACGAGAGAAGCCGTGTTTTGAGATAAGTCGTATTTGAAATTTTTCATCGCTTGTTTGGCTCTTCTAATCTGCTGCTCTTTCGAGAGATCTTGATTCTCAAAGTCTATCTCTCGATCAGAGCTATACGAATTGTCCT
Source organism: Emcibacter sp. (assembly GCA_021774875.1). GTDB lineage: Bacteria > Pseudomonadota > Alphaproteobacteria > Sphingomonadales > Emcibacteraceae > Paremcibacter. The sequence continues at coordinate 4,492 of JAJFIP010000133.1, read as the reverse complement.
CTTCAGATTCAGAGTCAGCCTGTAAATCCTGCGCATGTTGCAGCTGTTGCTTTTTTAAATTGATGGCGTACATATCCAGGATCTCTTGTAACGAGTGTTTATGAGAGCCTGAAATTTCAGAGACGACAGGACCACCCGCGAACTCATATTCTCGATAGACCCAATAAGGTCCATCCTTTTTTTCCCCCTTGAGTGAAGCATCTTTCGCTTTCTGTATGTCTGGTAACAACAAAGCGACTAACACTGCAAGAGTGGCAATCGCCACCATTAATTCGATTAGTGTAAATCCTCTTTTCATTCCTCTGTTTTTCGACGGGAAACTAATCACCATCGCTCCTTATTAAAACTGACTTTACAATACGCTGCTCAAACAGAATCGAGCACACACTTTTAACACCCCGGTTTATAAGGGCACTTGTTTAAGAGAATGTTTCTGTTTGATGATTATTGTAATATTCGATAAAGCGAATCATGTGCCAAATCATAATGCCAGCACTCACGAGGCACGTCTGTATTTTCATATCTGGAGCGAAGGTAATGAGATAAGGCCATCGATCGGGTTAGTCGTTAATAGAAAATTCTTTTTTGAGTCATCAAACAATTCCAGCCTGACTTTTATTTTGCCTGATTCTTGGGCAACGTATTGAACGTGGAGGGTTTATCACACAATCTTTCGTTCAGGGTTAGCTTGTTCCAGGGTTTACCTCAGAAATCGGTTATTGGTTTCACGTGTTTTGCTTGAGTGGCATAAACAGAGTAAACCGGAATTTGAAGGGAATGCTCGTAGATAAGGATAGGTTTACTACTGTATTTTTACCTGTTCAAGTAAGATGAATTGAGATCAAGGTTGTTTAGCTGGTTAGACTCGGTACCAATCATGAGGGGAAAAATTTGAATAAAATTCTAGGACTCATTCTGCTGACGGCAGCATTAATCGTTGCGCTAATTTATAGCCAGAATCGGTATGAACCCTTGAAAGTCTCTGGGTTTTTAGAGGCGGATGATATTCGACCTGGCTCACGTGTGGGGGGACGTGTGAAACTTGTCTTGATTGAAGAAGGCCAATCTGTATCGCAAGGAGACTTGCTGATTGAACTAGAGCCTTATGATTTGTTAGAACGTCGTGCCGAAGCAGTCGCAGGTTTGGCAGAAGCAAAAGCAAATTATCAAAAATTGGTTGCCGGCTTTCGTGTAGAAGAAGTTGCTCAAGCCCAGGCGCGGGTAGACCAGTTAAAAGCACGTTTGACTTTATTGGTGAATGGACCCAGGCCACAGGAAATCGAATCTGCGATCGCGGAATTGCATTTAACAGATGCAGAGTATCGACTTGCCAAAGCAAAACATTTGAGAATCGAGTCCTTATTTGCCAAGAAGTCGGCTTCGACTGATGAAATGGATACAGCGAATACGGAATTGCAAGTCGCGGCTTCTAAAAAAGAGGTAAAACAGAAAACGCTTGATTTATTGAAGGAGGGAACGCGGAAAGAAGAAATCGACGAAGCAAAAGCCCAGTTGAAGCAAGCGGAAGAGGCCTGGCAATTGTTGAAAAATGGGAGTCGACTTGAAGATATCGAACAGGCGGAAGCGACCGTCAAGGCGGCAGACGCGGGTTTAAAGATCATTGATGAGCAGATTCAGGAGTTAAAAATCATTGCACCCCTTGATGGAACAATTGAGGCAGTGACTTTACAGCCGGGAGATCTGGTGAGGAGTAATGTTCCCGTGGTTTCTATTCTGGATTGGAATCATTTATGGGTGCGTTGTTATGTTCCGGAGAATCATTTAGATATTCAAGTTGACCAGGAAGTGGATGTTACAATTGACAGTTATCCCAATCAAGTGTTTCAAGGCCGAGTGACATTTGTGTCTCGACAAGCAGAATTTGTCCCCCGAAACGTACAGACACCCGAAGAACGATCGAAACAGGTCTTTCGTATCAAAGTCAGAATTAAAGATCAGGATAAATTACTGAGGCCTGGGATGTCGGCTGATGTCTGGTTAGACCGGAAGGAAACCAGACCATGAGCCCTGTGATTCAGATTGATGAGCTAACGCGTGATTTTGGTAATCTTCGGGCCGTTGATCAGGTTAGCTTTGAAGTGCAACGTGGATCCATCTTTGGTCTGCTTGGTCCGAACGGTAGTGGGAAATCGACCATCATTCGCATGTTGTGTGGAGTTCTGGAACCAACGGGAGGCTCCGCGCATGTGTTAGGTTACAATGTTTCTCACGATGCTGAATTGATTAAACGACATATTGGTTACATGTCACAGAAATTCAGCCTGTATTCAGATTTGAGTGTGCAGGAAAATATTGAATTCTATGGGCGGATCTATGGCCTCGACTCAGAGAAATTAGCACAACGATTTTGTGATATCATCGAGTTGACGTCACTGGGAGACCGTTTGGATCAACTGGCGGGTAACTTATCAGGAGGCTGGAAGCAGCGTCTTGCTTTGGGATGTGCTCTCATCCATGAACCCCAGGTGGTTTTTCTGGACGAACCCACGGCTGGCATTGATCCTGTGGCGCGACGGGATTTATGGGACTTGCTTTTTGAATTGGCGGGGCAGGGGGTGACACTATTTGTTACCACGCACTATATGGATGAAGCAGAACGTTGTAGTGATGTGGGATACATTTACGATGCGCGTTTGATCGTTTGTGGAAAACCGGATGAACTCAAACATCTCCCCAGCGTCACTCCCGCTGGTACGGCGCGATGGGAAATTGAAACAGTAAACCCGGCTACGAAACTTTCTACCTTTCGTGAAATGGAAGGCGTTCGAGATGCAACACTCTTCGGTCAAACAATTCATGTGTTGGCCGGTCAACAGTTATCCGAAACGGATTTTATTTCTCGCATACCGGATCAACGGGAATCCGTTCAAGTCAGACCCATTGCTCCGTCACTGGAAGATGTATTTGTGACCTTGAGCAGGGCCGAGGAATTAAACAATCGCGATTCTGAACAATCAATGGACACTGCTGAAGGTCTCAGTCAGCTTTCCGAAGTAACAGATGCCGTTGTAGAAGAATTACCTGTTGAAAATTTAGTTATAAAGTCCCCAGTTCCTCAAATGATATCAGGAATTCTGGCAGGGTTCTGGGCCATTTTAGTGAAAGAGTTCACTCATATCCGCCGTGAACCTTCGACTTTGTTTTTCGTATTTGCCGTACCTGTGCTGCAAACGATCATTTTTGGTTTTGCCATTGATACGCAAATCGAAAATATTCCAACGATCATTTATGATCTGGATGGTCGCTCTAGTTCGCGCGAACTAAGGGACGCATTTGCTAATACGCGTACGTTTCAGATCATCGAACGCGTCTTTGATCAGGACGCATTTCATGACGCGTTTGAATCAGGTAGAGCCAAAGTAGGTGTGATCATACCTCCCGACTATTCTGATCGCCTGCTAAAGGGTGAGCAGGTTTCTATCCAGGTTCTCATTGATGGCAGTGATTCTCAAGTTGCAACAACGGCATTAAATGCATCGAACTTGCTGGGACTGAACCTTTCAACGAATATGACGAAAAATTTCGCTGACACCTTGCCTGCGGTCCCCTCGCGGGATGCACGTGGCGAAGCGGCACTCCCTATCGAGATCAGACCTCGTCTTTTATATAACCCGGACCTCGAGAGTTCGCATTTTTTTGTACCAGGATTAGTGGGGATCATCTTACAGCTAGTGACACTCTTTTTGACCTCTTTTGCCATTGTTAGAGAACGTGAGTTGGGAACTCTGGAGCAGTTGTTTGTCACGCCCGTTAGTAAATCGGGGTTATTGTTAGGGAAATTGGCTCCTTATGCTTTGATTGGATTTGTGGAAACTCTGGTCGTTTTAACAGTGATGGTTTTCTTTTTTGGAGTGCCGATTCACGGTAGCTTGTGGGAATTAATGCTATTGTCTCTTTTATTCCTCGTATGTGGACTGGGGTTGGGAATGTTGGTATCGACGATTGCCAGGACACAGTTGCAGGCGATTCAGTTTGCCTTTCTGGTGATGTTGCCTTCAGTGCTTCTGTCGGGGTTCATGTTTCCACGGTCACAGATGCCATTGCCCATTTATCTGTTTACATTTTTTATTCCTGTAACTTATTTTCTGGAAATACTCAGAGGAATTGTTTTAAGAGGTTCAGATATGGCTGATTTATTGCCTTATGTACTGGGGCTCAGCTTATGTTGTCTTGCAATCATCGGCATCAGTTTAAAGAGATTTCAAAAGCAGCTATCATAATAGGCCCTGAGAATTGGTCTTCAACAAATTAATCGGTAGGATACAGAACTATTCGAGGCGATCAGCTCTGTATCAGTGAGTGTTGATACAGAGCGAATTTCCCGCCATTACAAGACACTCCCTTTATCTCTCCCCATTCAGGAGTCATTCAGTTATGCGGTTATGTCGATATCAATCAGAAAATAAAACGTCGCTCGGTTTCTATGCGGAGGATAATATCATTCCTTTGAGTGCCGCTGCAGAACTGGCGG
>JAJFIP010000132.1 GCA_021774875.1 Emcibacter sp. | reverse complement strand
CCACCTTGTCAGATTGATTGAGTTGGTTCACGGCCTCCTGTAGGCGGGCGTGAATTTCGGGCAGGTTTTTGGAGATAATCACCAGCAGGTTATAACGGTAGGAAACTTCCGCCGGACGCAGTTCTGTGTCCGGCTTCCAATGATCTTCGGTGAAACAGCCATGAAGGACAATATAGCGGATACGGGCACCATTCTGAGGCCGGAGATGGATCTCATGGGTCTGCCCCAAAAGGAAAGTGGTGATATACTCTAAATCCATCCGGATCTGTTTGGGCAGGTGGGTGATGTCGTTTCTCATGAGCCTTCTCCCCTAAAACCAGTTTGGTTAATAGCAGAGGGTGCTAAATTTATGAGGTTGGATAAGTTGTTTGTTAACAAGCACAGGTTATCTGTGCTAAGACGTGGGGTAGCCATGTCAGCCTCCTTGTTAGGTTGGTGTGGTTAGACTCAGCAAGGTGGTATCAACATCTTGTTGGGTCGCTTTTCATAAACGCAGGGATTTCCTTGCGTTTATAGGGTAATGTTTTAAGTATAATATAATGTGATTAATATATCAATACTAAAAACATAAATATGTATTAAAAGTATAACATGGCTAAAGAAATTATAATAATAACGTCTGAGCAAGTTCGAGCAGCCCGCGCATTGTTGCGTTGGGGGCAGGCTGATTTAGCAGATGAATGTGGTGTATCGTTGCCAACGATCAAACGCTTAGAAGGTATAAGGGGTATTGTTTCAGCAAGTCGGCTAACTCTTCAAGCTATTGAACGTGCTTTTACTGATGCAGGCGTCGTGTTCATCGCTGAAAATGGCGGTGGAGTCGGCGTTCGCCTGAAGAAATAAACCTTCAATCACAAGTCGTAATTTTCTCATCTCATAGAGCAACGTTCAGAATCTTTACTGAGATTATCCCCATGCTTCAGATCAATCTAGCTTCAATGAGGTCGAAGATTTCCTTACCGGGTGCCAACAGAACGAAAGCTTATCTCTAATATGTACGTTATCTTTCAGACATATTTTCAATCATCATTTGCCTCACCGTGGCCATGGGCAAATACATTCTGAGAGGGTTTGATTCCAAAGCCCTGAATCCGTAACTCTCATAAAGAGCTTTTCGTCGTTCAGTGCGTCCAGCATCACCGCAGTTGAGAACATCTAGTAAGACGATTGACAATCCTACATTTTCGGCAGCTGCCGCTATGCGGGTCAAAGCATCAACAAGTAAGTCAGCTCCAAAACCGCCGCCTCTGAATTTTTCATCGCGCCCGATCATTGAAATATAAACGGCTGGTATATTGCCATGTGCAGGACGCGTCCGAGTATATTTTTTTGGTAAATCAGCATAATTGATGGCGTGGGCGTTAAGGGCATAAAAACCCATGACCTCGGCATCTGGGGTTGTCATCACAAAGAGCCGGATATTATCAACTTTATTGAGTTTATTGGCGGTTTTTTTGAAGTAGTTATCGACCTGCTCTACGCCACAGGAAAAAGCCGTACGATCATGTTTGTCTGAATCGAACGGCTCTATCAGGTTAGGTCTGGCTTTCGCCTCACTCATCAATTGGAGATGACCCGGCGGCGATGCTGGTCAGCAGCGGCGCGAAGTTTATCAGTAGGTGCAGGGGGATTATCAAGCGCTTCAAAAAATACTGTATGATCTTCGGGTTGTAGCACTGTGTGTTCATGGGCTGCAATTGTCTCCATTGCAGATTGATAAGCCGCATTCATCGTGAAAACAGAATCATCAACACCAGCGAGTGCTGCCGCGCGCTGAATAGTTTGTTTGATACGAGGCTTCGTGCGAAAGTTCATCCGCTCAGAGCTGCGCTCATCAATTTCTTTTGTTTTATCATTAAAGCTCAACATAATATAACCTCCATACCTAATACTTGATTAGCGACAAATGTACGCCACATCGGCGTACATGTCAAGTAATTTTACTAACACTATACGGACGAATGATTGATAGCCCTTGCTGGCCCCAATAATAATAGAATAGAAGTTATCTTGCCAATGGTATGAGCCAGAAGAAGAATGAATAACAGAAAACCCCGCCTAATCGTCTGGGGGGGTGCGATCGAGCAGGGTCTTCTCGGCTAAAGCCGTAAACAAAGAATACCATGGTGAAGCCAATTAATAAAGCTGGTGATACGAAATGGCAAAAAAGACGGAAGGCGTGATTATCTTTTCCGGTTTCGACATCACTGAAAATCTTGCCCGCAAAGCAAAACAAATGGACATAAAATTTTATAGCGCCACCCTAGAGAAACTAACCGTATTGCGGAATTACATTTTGATTGCACTCATTCAGCATGTGAATATGATCCGAATTAGAGTGAATACAACACAAAGCAGCCTTAACTATTTCAGGGGTGAATTGGTTTGGTGTTAAACTCAATAATATATCTTTAATTTCATTTTCCGTCGCCGCTGTTCGATAAGTCCGTTTTGACATAAGCGCAGATACAACATCTGCAACTCCTATAATCTGACCTTCAATAGAAATTTCTGACCCCTTTAGCCTTTTTGGGTAGCCGCTTCCATCAAGTCTTTCATGGTGTTCCGCCACAATACTTATAATGTCGACACTTACATTTAATTCCTCAAGGATAGAAACACCGATACTGACATGTGTTTTTACCAGTTCGAATTCCTGGGGAGATAATTTTCCCGGTTTTGATAAAATGATTTTGGGTATAGCTTGTTTTCCAACATCATGGAGAAAACCTGCTAATTTGATTTTTTCTATATTGGATTTCTTGAGCCCTAGTTCTTTAGCCAATAAAGCAGAAAATTCAGCGACCATTATAACATGCTCTTTTGTATAGGGATCATTTAAGCCAATCATCAAAAGAATAATGTTTTTTACAGTCTCATTATATTCACGAGAAGAATGATTAAATTTATGAATAGGCATCATCAAATGCTCCCAATAAAAAAATCAATAACGAAGACAAGTATACAAGACAAAAATTAATTTAACCTCAAGGTTGTATCAATTTTTAAATACCTCCTATAACAATAGTTGCGGATTGGGTGGATGCTCTGGGTTTAACGTGGGAACAATTGTAGTATGGTCTATTGGGTGGTAATGTTCCCACTCTATTTTTTTGTTTAACTGTCAAAATAACTCGTAATGTTTCTGATGCTAGAATCGCCAAAATATTTTCAGAAAAAACACAAAACTCTGGCATGATATTTTATCATTGTGCAGAGTAGACGCCGCGCATTATTTTCGGTTTGCCGAACGAAATAAAACGCTATTCGTCAAGCTGATGACCACCATTTTATGGAGCCGGGGACGCTGGCGATAGTGCCGATTATCAGAGACAATCCAAGAATAGTTTTCTGCTCAGCGACCTCGCAAGAATTACCTTCATACCACTTCAGAAAATGACTTTTACGTCGCCGTCAAAATCAAAGTTAGGGCCTCCGTTCAACCGTACCAAATGAACAAAACAAAGTCACATATTGCCCGCCAGTCGGCGAAAAAAGATGTCACACCATATGCACCATTGGTGTTTCCTGAAATATCATATAAATCAAATGGTTGCAGAAATAGGTAGAGGCACCAAATATTTGCGCATAGGCACAAAAGCGGCTTAATCTATAGTTTAACTATCTGTAACCACAATATATTTTCTTCAGGCACCAAAAGGGCACCCCAGTGGGGCCAAATTGGTGTTATGCTAATATGAGGGGAATGTTGAAAAAAACACTACTTCTGAGAAAAGTGTTTTAACCAATTTCATTTTAGAGCATTAATCATGGAAAATTTCAGTAGCTGATAATCATAAAATATCAGAAAATTCTTCAGTTTTTTAGGGTGAGTCCATTACTGGAAAGTGTAAAATGTTGGAGTATAGTTTGAGTTCAAACTCTGCTATTGGTTTATGTATTCTGGGCTCCCAACTTTCGCGTAAATATCAGTTCGAGCAACTAATTCAAATTGCCCACTTTCCAATTATTTAAGAACTCCATCTATTTATATGACAGAGCCATTCACATACTTAACTGCCTGACGATCAGAAACAGGATTGATGGAGCCAGCAGACAGCCAATCCCGGTATAAAAAGTTGCCGTCATGGCACCGTAAGGTACTAGTTTGGGATCAGTGGCCGCAAGACCGCCTGATACACCGCTAGTGGTCCCCATCAGCCCGCCGTAAATCATCGCCGCCGTCGGGTTATCAAGTCCAATTCTTTTGGCGACAAGTGGCGTTGAAACCATAACCAATATTGATTTGACCAGACCTGCCGCAATGCTCAGAGCTATGATTTCAGATGATGCGCCCAGAGATGCCCCGGTAACCGGGCCGATGATATATGTCGCCGCACCGGCCCCGATTGTGGTAATGGCAACCGGATCGGTATATCCAAAAGCGACAGCCACAACCGCGCCGACAACAAACGAAAGTATGACACCAATGATAATAGATGCCGCGCCGACAAGACCGGCCTTTTTCAGGTCTTCAACATTCACCCCGAAAGCTGTGGCAACAATGGCAAAATCCCTGAACATACCCCCGCCCATGATGGCAACCCCGGCCAGAAGTTCAAAATCGGCAACCCCTTTGCTGCCCCCGGTATGTATGCCGCTAAAATAGGCCAGAACAAGCCCGGTCATGATCGCGATGGCCGAGCCGTGCAAATGCCCTATGGTTAGGTATCTGGAGGCCTTATAGGAAAGCCACATGGTGACACCAACAAAAACAAAAGCTACCAGCAGGCTGTTTTTTTGGGCAATATCATAAAATACATCACTCATCATCTTTTATATCCCCCCTTTTGGACAGGCGCATTAATGGCGGGATCAGAGCAAAGCTGAAGACAACAGCCAAAACACCCGCCGTGATCGCCACAGCGCCCGACGACATGGCGGCAACGGCATTCTGTTTGGCCGCCATAGCGACAATGATCGGGATATACATGGCACTCCAGAATGTCACTCCCTTTTGACTTATGTTATCAATGTGAAATATTTTTCTGGGGAAATGGGCCAGAACAATAAGCAGCAGCATGGCGATGCCAACGCCGCCCACATTAGACTTAATCCCGATCAGGATACCAATCAGATCGCCTGTGTATTTTCCCACAAGAGTGCAAAATGCCAGAATAGCAACACCATAAATAACCATATTATTTTATCCCTGATTGAGTATTAGTTCTTTAATAAGGGCGGCAGGTAATCGACGTTCCACCTTGCGGCCTGTTCATAGGCATGGGCGATTTGCAGAACTTCAAAATCCCTGCCCATGGGCCCAATGATCTGAACCCCCATGGGCAGCCCCTTGTCATTGAAACCAACCGGCACATTAATCACCGGACAACCGGACATGGTGCCGGGGATGACGATTTCCATCCAGCGGTGATAGGCATCCATAGTGCGGCCCGCGATCTTTTTTGGCCAATGAATGGTTTTGTTAAACGGAAAGACCTGTGCGGTTGGAATCACCAGAAAATCGTAACTTTTAAAGGCACGGGCCACGGCACTATAGAAATCCGCCCTGGCTTTCGTCGCCCTATAGACATCACTGCCGGATAACTTCCGGCCATTCTCAATTTCCCAGAGCGCTTCAGGTTTTAACATATCCCGGGTTTCAGGATTATCATAAAGCGGGCCCATACGGCCCTCTATCCACCAGTGACGCAGATGTTTCCATGACAGCCAAAGGTCACTCATGACATAGTCAATTTCAGCCTCTTCCACATGACAGCCAATATCAGAGAAATGGCTCATGGACTTCTGACAAAGATCCAGAACCCCTGCCTCCATGGGGAAATAACCCTTCACATCCCCCAACCAGCCAATACGAACCCCCTTCATGTCCTTATCAAGGGGCATGGCGAACTGCTGGGGGTCATCCTGCAATGATAGAGGCGACCTAGGGTCATGGCCCGCCATTGTGGACATCAGTTTTGCCACATCGGCCACATTGCGACCCATTGGGCCAAGACAGGCTAACTGCTGATAAAAATTATCATCCCCCGCCACCCGCCCGATTGAGGGTCTAAAACCGATGATATTATTAAAGGCCGCCGGATTTCTGAGCGATCCCATCATGTCACTGCCATCAGCCACCGGCACCATCTTCAGGGCCAGACTGCTGGCTGCACCACCACTGCTGCCGCCTGCAGTCTTTGAGGGACCATAGGCACTGCCTGTGGCCCCGAACACGCTGTTATATGATTGTGATCCAAGGCCAAATTCCGGCACATTGGTCTTGCCTATAAAGATGGCACCGGAGGCCCGTATTTTCTCCACAAAAATACTGTCCTGCTCAGCAATATGATCTTTAAAGATCGGTGAACCTGCCACAGTGTGAAGTGCTTTCACATCCGCAAGATCTTTCACAGCATGGGGAAAACCATGCATCCAGCCATGATATATCCTATTGTGAAGATCGTTATCTTTTTCTTTAGCCTCGGCAAGCAGCACATCCGGGTCCCGCCGGGAAATTATCGCATTCACGGCGGGATTATGGCGGTCTATATGAGCGAGGTATGCTGTCATCACCTCAACGCAAGAAACTGCGCGACCTTTGATTGCCGCAGACAGGTCAAGGGCCGACATGCTGATAATATCACCTGAAAACCTGAGAGGAGAAATTCTGGAATATGCCAGAACTGAGGAAGAAAGTCCCGATGCCGCAAGTCCCGCTCCTACTGCCATAGAACCCATTAAAAAGGATCGGCGGTTCACTTTGTGCTTGATATGTGACGACATTTTTAATCCTCATATTCAAAATAATTGCATGATTATAATGCAGGAGAAAGGGATGAACATCTTGACAAAGTAGGACAAGTATTTGACAATTACATCTTTTTAAGCCTTTTCCGATAGGCTTGCGGCGTTTCTCCAACCCAGTGACGAAAAGCTCTGCTAAAGCCGCTTAATTCAGAAAAACCCAATTCAAAGGCAATCTCCGTTAAAGACATATTGGAATGGGCCAAATGATATTGCGCCCTTTTTTCACGGGCCATGTTTTTTGCTTCCTGAAAACGGATTCCTTTATCGGCAAGGCGTCTTCTCAGAGTACGTTCAGACATTCCCATACTTAAAGATACCTTTCTTATATTAGGGGTCACATCTGTTGTTTGACGAATAATTTCACGACATACCATTCCTAAAAAACTGCTATCCTTCTCATAAGTATTCAAATAATTTTCCAGGGAATTCTTCAAAATATCAAAGAGAAGATCGTTTGATGTAATGAAACTTTTTTTTAAAAATGAATTATCAAAAAAAACCTGACTTCCTATCTGATCATAGTTAACCCGGGCACCAAAGAAATCCTCCAATGGTGCAACTTTTTTATTACCTGAATGGCTAAACCAGACTTCCGTGACAGGCATCCTCTGACCTGTTCCTTTGTTTAAAATGTCAACAATCATAATTAGTAATAATTCTGTCAATTGAACTGTAACAACATTTTTTGGATTAATAAGATTGATCTTCAAAGCTGATGCCTTGGGACCAATATCCAAGGAAACTTCGATGGCCGGATCAATATATTGATCATAATGACAAAGGGCTTTAATCCCCTCCTCCACGTTAGGTGCCGCAAGCACGGTAAGGGTCATAATACCTGCTGCTTCATACCGATATCGCTGGACAAGGTGCAGGCCTACATATGGGTTGTTGATTTGCCGTGCCGTTTTTTCCAGTAAATTAGCAAATTTGGAAACTGGCAAAGTCATGTTTTGATTATTGGAAAAAGGGTATCTGATATCACAGCTACTGAACAGTGTTTCAGGATCAACATTGATGCTCAATAAATAATTCTGAATATATACCGCAAATCGAGGGGAAAGTGTCGGTTCAAAACTCATTGTAATCCCATTGTAATAAATTTTCCACATCTGATGATGTGATGAATATCCCTAGGGTAACTTACCAGATTATTTTATTTCTAACGTACAAACTGTCTATCAATTGGCCTATTTTGTCAATTTATTCATCAAAAAACACCTTACAGTTATTCGTATAATATGACTTTAAAAAGACTATTATGGATGCCTGACCTTTGGCAATAATAGTGTGAAGAAATAAGTATTGATGAGATAAAAATATGACTACTCAGGATTACAATTTATATAACCACTTCAGCACTCAGATTGATATGTTTGGCGATAAGACCTTACTGAAGACGGAGGAAGAACAGTCATATAGCTATGGTGATATTGATCAGGAAACTGCAAGGCTGGCAAATTATCTCATACGAACTGGGGCAAAACCGGGAGACAGAATTTCCGCCCAAGTCGAAAAAAGCCCCCAGGCCCTGTGTTTATATCTTGCCTGTTTGCGGGCAGGTTTAGTTTATCACCCACTTAATCCCGCTTACAGCGCCCATGAACTGGATTACTTCATTGGCAATGCTGAACCGACCATTATCGTCTGTGATATGGCAAAACTTCAAGTTATTACACCCTTGGCCAAAGCGTTCCATATCGCCAATATTTTAACACTCAATGCTGACGGGGCAGGAGCCTTAATTGATAACTCCCGTGATTGTTCAACAGAGTTTGAGGTCATTCCAAGGTCTGAATATGATCTTGCGGCATTATTATATTCTTCCGGCACAACTGGGGTTCCTAAAGGCATCAAGCTCACCCATGGAAATCTGTTAAGCAATGCAAAATCTCTTACACAGATTTGGGGATTTACCGAAGAAGACCACCTCTTGCATTGCCTGCCAACTTTTCACGTTCACGGTTTATTCATTGCCCTTAACTGTGTGTTACTATCAGGAGCATCCATGCGGTGGTTACCCGCCTTCAAGACGGACATTGTCCTGAAATATTTACCTGAATCCACGGTGATGATGGGCGTACCGACATATTATTCCCGCTTGCTGGACGACCCGCTTTTTACCGCAGATGTGGGGAGAAATATAAGATTGTTTATCTCCGGTTCGGCGCCGCTTAAAGAAGAAACCTTTGCCGCATTTAAAGAACGAACCGGTCATTGCATCCTCGAGCGGTATGGTATGACAGAAACCAACATCAACACCTCAAACCCGCTTGATGGTGAACGGAAATCCGGAACAGTTGGCCTGCCCCTTCCTGATGTGGATATTCGTATCGTAGACGATGAAGGCAGCCCTCTTGCCACTGGTGAAATAGGAAATTTACAGGTACGCGGACCGAATGTCTTTAGCGGATATTGGCGCATGCCGGAAAAAACCGATGAGGCTTTCACTGAAAATCACTTTTTTGATACCGGTGATAAGGGCCAAATTGATGCAGAAGGGTATGTCTCGATCGTGGGCAGGACCAAAGATTTAATAATCAGCGGCGGTCTGAATATATATCCAAAAGAAATTGAGATCCTCATAGATAATCTTCCCGGCGTAAATGAAACAGCCGTCATTGGGGTGCCCCATTCAGACTTTGGCGAAGCCGTGGTTGCCATCCTTGTCAAAACGCAGGGTGCGACCCTCAAAGAAGACCAGATTATTGCTTCCCTGAAAAGCAAGATTGCCAATTTCAAAGTCCCCAAAAGAATTATTGTTTTGGAGGAACTTCCAAGGAATGCCATGGGGAAAGTCCAGAAAAATATATTGCGAGAGCGATATGAAAATCTGTTAAGTTAGGATAAATTTTATGCGGCTGAATAAATGGATAAATATTGTCGCGGAATCAGGCCTTGAGCTTCTGCGCAAGCAACGCAAAAAACAAAAAAAGGAACAAACACCATCCATTAGTGAACTGTGCAACGCTTTACTGTCCAATAAGGGAGAAGCATTGGGAACAGCACTTGCAGGAGAAGTCGTCGCCGCTTACGCCACAATGACCCGTAAGGAGAAGACGGTATTTTTTCAGATGTTATTGGAGAAATATAACCCTGATGTTGAACAAATAAATACATATGCCAAGGCGTATATGGAAGAAAAAAGCAGGAGTGCTTTCCAGAAGCTGTCCGAAGCCGTTGAATCCCCCAGACAAAGTCTGATCCGCCGCATCAATATGGCCCCCGGCGGCACACAGACTATTGTGGATATTCGACGGGATTTATTAAAAACACTTAAAGAACATACTGAATTAAAGATGGTTGATGACGATCTCGTACATTTATTGAGTTCATGGTTTTCTCCGGGTTTTCTGGAACTCAGGCAAATAGACTGGAAAACGTCAGCACATATATTGGAAAAACTTATATCCTATGAAGCCGTACATGAAATGCAGGGCTGGAAAGACCTAAGAAGACGGCTGGAAAAGGACAGGCGATGCTTTGCTTTTTTTCACTCGGCCTTACCTGATGAACCCATTATTTTTGTGGAAGTGGCACTGGTTAAAGGTATTTCAGGGTCAATTCAGGAAATACTCGCCCGGAATGACAAGCAAGAAAAAGTCTCAACTACAGACAGTGCAATTTTTTATTCAATCAGTAATTGTCAGGTTGGTCTGAAGGGCATTAATTTCGGCAATTTTCTAATCAAACAGGTGGTGATGCTGCTTAAGCAGGAGTTACCTCAAATAAAAAAATTCGCAACCCTTTCCCCTATACCCGGATTTATGAATTGGATAATGTCCCTGCGGAAGTCAGAAAACGAGATGACCTTATCCTCTGAAGATTTGGAAATTTTAAAGGAATTAGATAATAATGACTGGTTCTTGGACGATGAAATATGCAAAAGGTCCAAATCCCTTTTAATGGAATTATGTACCCATTATTTATTTCATGAAAAACAGTATGGCAAACCAAAAGACCCTGTTGCGAGGTTTCACTTAAGTAACGGTGCCAGTATTTTGCGGCTCAACTGGCTTGGTGATATATCCCCCAAGGGAATAGGTCAATCTATCGGAATTCTGGTAAATTATCATTATGATTTAAAGACAGTTACTGAAAATCATGAACTATTTGTCAATGACGGGGAAATTACAGTTTCCAAAGAATTTTCAGAACTAATATAGCATATAACTACACCCCAGAAGCCTGTTGTTTTTGTCAATTAAACGGCCAATTATGTCAATATTTTCCTAACAACTTCCCCTAATCTTTAAAAGATTAATGTCTTTCTGGTGATAACTGCCGGGCAATAATCTTTAAAAAATAACTCATGGAGGAAAAATAATATGTTTAAAAACGCAACAGCCATTGCCTTGGTACTTACCTCGGTTACGTCCAATTTTAGCATTTTTGTCCTAGAAGGGACCGCAGCTGAATCTGACTCAATATCTTTGGAGGAAATTATAGTAACGGCCAGAAAAAAACCGGAAAGTCTTCAGGATATTCCCGTTTCTGCTACGGTATTAAACGCGCGATCATTGGAATTACGTAGTGTTACTGACGTTTCCGACCTCACAGCATCTGTGCCAAATGTATCTTATCAGGATCGGGCGGGCGGGCACCAGACCTCCATCGGAATACGGGGGATTGCATCAAATGTGCGTAACATCGGTTTGGAAGACAGTGTTGGCGTCTATGTGGATGGCGTCTATATCGGACGTCCAATGTTTTATAATCTTGATCTTGCTGAAGTTCAGCAGGTCGAAGTTTTACGTGGACCGCAAGGCACTTTATTCGGAAAAAACACCGTTGCCGGCGCACTCAATATCACGACAAAAGCTGTCTCAGATGAAATAGAAGGGAAGGTTCAGGGCACATTCGGTAATTTCGGCCTGCGTCATTTTAAAGGATATTTGTCCGGGCGTTTTTCAGACAAGATCGGGGGTAGTGTATCCATCGTTAAAAAAGACACCAGTGGTTTCGTAGAAAATCTTTTCAATGGCGAAAAACTTCAGGCAGTTGACCAGTTTGGAATCGCGGCCAAGCTGGAAATCAATCCCAATGAAAGGCTCAGGGTCAGAATAACTGCTGATTATTCAGAGAAAGACAATGACGTCAACGGCTCGCAAATTTTAGTCCCGGGAGGATCTTTCCTCGGTATTAGCTGGGGTGCTGAACCAGGCGGTAATTTTGGTAATCAATTTGGTCCATTTGTCGTTAATGAAGACGGTCCGCAGAAATATGAAGAAGAAGTAAAGGGTGTGTCCGGAAATTTAGATTATGATCTTAGTGACACTATGACATTAACCGTGATCGCCGCATGGCGTTCTATGGATCTATTGGCGACCTTTGACGATGATAACACGACAGTGTCTTTATCCAACAGTATCTTCACGGACGAGGCAGAACAAACTTCTATAGAACTTCGGCTGGCCTCCACCGGTAATGGAAGTTTTGACTGGATTTTGGGCGGTTATTATTTCGACCAGAATATCGTTTCTGACCGCTTTACCGAGGTTCCAATATTTGGGGGTATCCGGGTGAATGGCCGGGGCTTTGTTGATACGAGGTCGCTGGCCATATTCGCCAGTGGGGATTATCACATTACGGACAAGCTCGATTTGAATGCCGGCCTTCGGTATACGAATGATGCCAAGCAGGCCTTTTGGGATCAGGATGGAGCTGCAGCCCCCGCATTCGGTCTTCCGGTTGTCACACTGAGCGGCGATGAAACCTTTGATGAATTTTCACCAATGGTCGCGCTGACTTATGCAGTGAACGAAGATGCAAGTATCTATGCCAAATTTGCCAAAGGCTTTAAAAGCGGTGGTTTTGTCACCGATCTGGTCGGTCTTGATGGCTTCGTCCTGCAACCGGAAACGGTATCAAGTTATGAACTTGGTTTGAAATCGTTACTTGCCGATGGAAGAATGCGGCTGAATGCTGCGGCATTTTACATGGACTATACAAATCTCCAGACCCTTGATCTTCAAGGTCTGCAATTTATTGGCTCAAATGCGGCACAAGCTCAGATTAAGGGTTTTGAGGTTGAGGTTGAGGTTCTTGCATCCGAAAACCTGAGATTTACGGGTGGCGTTGGTTTTACTGATTCTGAATATAATGACTTCATTCGAATGGTTAATGGTGTGGGTATTGATTTGAGCGGCAATACACTTCGCAACGCGCCCAAATGGACCGCGAACCTGTTGGCGGAATATAGTGCAAATCTGACAGATGAAATTGAATTGACTGTCATAGGTGAATGGAACTACAAGAGTAAGATTTTTTACAATGTCGCCAATTCAGATAATACGGTGGGACCGGCATATTCCTTATTCAACGCGCGTATCATAGTTCATTCAGATGCTGGGTGGGGACTGGCTTTCTGGGGCAAAAATATATTCGACAAGGAATATATCACCTACCTTCGGGACGGACCATTTAATCAGCAAACAGGCCTTTTCGGGGAACCGGCAACTTATGGTGTAGATCTTTCGTACGAATTTTAGGCGTAAGAATCTCAAGAGACTATCCATCCCTTGGCTTATCGGTTGAGGGGTGGATATTTTTTATCTCCATATGGGACCGATGTCGTAAGGATATGTTGTTGATTTCAGATAACAAATATCAAACTGGACCAAAAGCCTTGCTCTGAACGGCTCTTAAAGCTGATAATGCCTCAAAACTGTGAATAATCTCCTTATAGTGTCAATATATTTTGAACAAAAGCAATAACTCAGAGTATAGTTTGAGTTTAACTCCTGCCCCCGCAACAAACCGATAATAAACAATTATCAACGGCTTTTCTGATTCTAGAATCATACCCACACAACCCCGTTAGGTAACATATAGGTAACACAAGGGCAGGAAAAATTAGGGGTAAATTAGGGGGATATATGTGGGGGAGTGAAAAATACCGCCGTATGCCTGGAAATATTCAACGTAAGCGGTTGCCCACGCCCCCCATTTACTAATTTTTTGTATCTGCGATTATGCGTTTGATGATTTTCAGGCATTCGCGCCCGCTCAATATTGAACGGATACATAATTTATGGCACCTAAAAAGAGCTCCAACCCAAACCGCTGGAGCAAAAGTTTCAAGAAACGCCTGCTATCAGAAGCGACTGAGCCAGGCAGCAGTTTTGAGAGAATAGCACAGGCCTATGGTTTGAAAGTGAACCAGCTTCTTGCATGGCAAAAAAGATATGGTGGCACGCTGGTCGCCATAGGTCCTGCCTTCTTTGCCATTGAGGTTCTGTCCGAAGGAGATAATGGTTCTAAAAGCCTGACGGCAGATAATTTGGAGGAGAAACCAATCACAGGTAATTATTTCGAGATTGATCTGCCCTGTGGAACTCAATTGCGCTGCTGTCCTGGTTTAAACCCTGCGTTATTGAGCCAAGCCTTATCTGCGCTAAGGACATCGGCATGATTCCTGTTCCGAGTAATACAAAAATCTGGCTGGCGACTGCCCTAGCATCAGACGTGGGAATGCATTTTAAAGAGTTAGATAAACAAGTCAAAGCTCAGATAGAAAGGGTAGCTCAGAAACTCAATGACATCGCTTCTGGCTACCCTACTTTCGCTCAATCTGAGAGAGGTTGGGCAACCATAAAAGACTGCCGGATCAACTCCTTCCGCTTCGCACAAAGTAAAAACAGGCAAGTAAAACAAGCCTGAGTACACGCAAGGCCAACAGGACATCTCGCTATATAAGGGCAGATATCCGGTTGGCCTTGCTACTGAATAGGTGGTGCAATTTTAAATGCTTATTGACAGGCAAATTGCCTATTTTAAATATTTTAGTTGTTATGAACCGTGATAGCGCCGAATTATTTCTTCAACTTGCTTAAGTAGTCGGTCCTGAGTGACTTGCAACTCATGACCGCCCATTCCTGCGGCGAAATCAAGATAAGGATCTTGAACATCGCTTTTTATACCGGACATGGCTTCAAGAACGGACAGCCCACAGAAGGGTACATAATAGGGACTATACCCCCCCTCATGCGCCATAACAACGCGACCTTCACACAGGTCTTCTGCTACGGCCATAAGCTTGTTAGTAAGGCTTTCATAACCCGCTGAATGCATCATCATACGACCCAAGGGATCAAATGCACTGGCATCAAAGCCAGAAGCCACGAAAATAAGATCAGGTCTATAGGCACGTAAAGCGGGTTCAACAACACGGTCAAAGGCGGCTTCATAGGCACCGGTGCCACTGCCGGGGGGGAGCGGCATGTTAATGGCATAGCCTTCTCCTTTACCCTCGCCAACATCCGT
>JAJFIP010000131.1 GCA_021774875.1 Emcibacter sp. | reverse complement strand
CCGTCAATATGGACACCACATTAAAGATCGTATAACGCAATACTTCCATTATGCCCAGATCAGTACCACTCCACCGCCAAAGGCTAAGTATTGAGATCAGTAATAATAGTAATGCCAGAAACCATTTGACCTGAGAATCCCGCCACAGAACCAGACTATGGCCCTGAACCATTTTTAGATACAGGATGAAAGGCATACTGCCAATGATCATGAACAGAACAATGATATAATCGATCAATGCGCTGTTAAAATGGCCTATTGAGCCATCAGAAGTGGAATATCCCCCGGTGGCAATGGTGGTGAAAGCATGGCAGGTGGCTTCAAAGATACTCATGCCCGCCGACCAAAGCGCCACCGCACAAATGATGGTTAAACTGACATATAACAAGGATATGGCTATCCCCAGTTGCGCGGCCCGAGGCAGAACTTTTTCCGCCGTATCAAAGGCCCCGATTTTGAATAATTGCATACCACCGACCCGAAGAAACGGCAGGATAATTACCGCCATGATAATGATGCCAACGCCGCCGAACCACTGCAGCAATGCCCGCCAGAGAAGAATGCCAGGTGGTGCCCCGTCAAGGCCGGTAATGACCGTGGAGCCTGTCGTCGACAATCCCGACATGGCTTCAAAAAAAGCATCGGTATAGCTCAGGGCCAGATCGGAATAGACAAAGGGAATTGCCCCGAATATAGGTATAACCACCCAGGTGGATACGGTCAGGATAAAGGCCTGCTGAATGGAAAGTTCCTCGTCTTCACCCCTGCTGGTCAGAAAAAGCATGCCACCCACGAAAATGACAAACCCTGAGCAGATGGCAAAAACCTGCCAATCCGGATTACCGACTGCCACATCAACCAGAGCAGGGAACAACATCCCCACGCCCAGAATGAGCAGGAATAATCCATTAATCAGCAATATGGGTCGAAGATCAACCAATCCTCTATCCGCCCCTTATATTATTTACTTATGTGGCTCAAACGTCCCGACAACGGCAAGAAATTCACGCCGGGTTTTATCATCATCGCGAAAGGCCCCGACCATACGACTGGTCACCATCGACACGCCATGAGCATGAACCCCGCGCGTGGACATACATTCATGGGTAGCCTGAATGATCACACCAACACCCAGCGGGCTGAGCACCTCCTGAATGCAATCGGCGATTTCCACCGTCAGTTTTTCCTGCACCTGAAGCCTTTTGGCATATGTTTCAACCACTCGGGCTAATTTGCTGATGCCAACCACTTTTTTATTAGGCAGATAACCCACATGAGCCCGGCCTATGATCGGCGCCATATGATGTTCACAATGGGACTCAAAGGGTATATCCCTGAGCACGATCATCTCGTCATAACCGCCAACTTCCTCAAATGTGCGGGACAATATCTGGCGTGGGTCTTCGTCATAGCCGCGGAAGAATTCTTCGTACGCCTTGACAACACGCGCCGGGGTATCCACCAGTCCTTCGCGCATGGGATTGTCCCCGGCCCAGCGAAGCAGCGTTCTTACGGCTTCCTCTGCCTGTTTCTGTGTTGGTTTATCGGTTTTTTTCAACAAGCTCTTGTTCCTGTCAGTTTAGTGTGTGCGACCCATACGGGCTGTCGAGCGAGAAAGCCGGAATATCCACATCAAATGAGGTGCCATCATTTTTATACATTCTATAGTGACCCACCATAAAGCCTGACGCCGTGCCAAGGGGGGCGCCACTGGTATATTCAAAGACGTAACCAGGCTCAATTACAGGCTGTTCTCCGACAACACCTTCGCCCTGTACTTCTTCGATGCGTCCCATAGAATCTGTGATCCGCCAGTAACGGCTTTTCAGTTGCAATGTCTCTTCACCTAAATTCTCGATCTGTATCTGATAGGCCCAGAAATAGCGTCCTTCGTCCGGGTCGGACTCTTCTTCCAGATAGACGGGCTGGACGGAAACCCTGACACCACTGGTCAAGGCCTCATAGGATTCTTCACTAATTTTCATAAAATCAACTTTATCTTCGCTCATTTTATCCCCGCACTATGTGCTGCAGCTAGCAGATCCTCGATCAAGTCATCGGCATGTTCAAGACCCACTGACAGGCGCAGCATTCCTTCTGTAATACCTACCTCAAGCCTGGCTTCTTCCGTAATACTGGCATGGGTTGTGCTCGACGGATGAGTAATCAGACTTTTAGCATCACCAAGGTTATTAGAAATATCAACAATTTCCAAGGCATTAAGAAAATTAAATGCCTGTGCGCGACCACCGGGGACATGCAGGGCGATGATACTGCCACCCATAGTCATCTGTTTCATGGCCAGTTCATGGTGAGCAAAATCGGCACGGCCCGGATATCTGACATAATCAAAACCGCCCATCTCTGACAGGGCATCCGCTACTTTTGCCGCATTCCCGCACATGCGTTCCACCCTCATATCAAGGGTTTCCAACCCTTTCAACAGCACCCATGCGTTAAAGGGGCTAATATTAGGTCCGGTATGACGTATGAAGGGTAAAATGCTCTCTTCGAGAATTTCTTCACTGGTCAGGATACAGCCACCAAGACAGCGTCCCTGACCATCAATATGCTTGGTGGCCGAATATACCACCACATCCGCACCCATGGTCAGTGGTTTCTGTAACACCGGCGAGGCAAAGGCATTATCCACCACCAGAGTAGCATTATTTTCATGGGCCAAGGCAGATACAAAGGCAATATCCACCACATCCAAAGTGGGATTAGCGGGAGTTTCCAGAAATACCGCAGTTGTATTGGGGCGAAAAGCCGCCTTCCAGGCGTCATGGTCTGAGCCATCAACAAAGGTAAAATCAACACCGAATTTTGGCAGCAGGGTTTCGATAACAACCCGGCAGGAGCCAAAAAGAGCCCGGCTGGATACCACATGATCCCCGGCCTTTACCAGAGAAAAAATAGCAGACGATATGGCCGCCATGCCCGTAGCCGTAGATCGCGCCACTTCCGCACCCTCGATCAGGGCCATGCGGTCTTCAAACATGGCCGCAGTCGGGTTGCGGAGCCGTGAATAGGTATAGCCCTCCTGCTCGCCAGCAAAGCGGGCCGCCGCATCCTCGGCACAGTCGTAAGCATAACCGGACGTCAGGAACATGGCCTCGGATGTCTCGCCCATTTCACTGCGCCATGTGCCGCCCCTGACCAATTGGGTCTGAAGCCGCCATTTGGATGTCGCGTCGCGATCCTGTCCGCTATCTCTTTTCATCTTGTTATCCGAGCCTTAAATTACAAATATTTCCTGACTTGGTAACCAGAAACAGGGCCAGCGTCAAGAAAAGCTGATCTTATCATCATATTTCCTCATCTGCCCATAAAAAAAGAGCCGAGAATGTCGGTTCATTTATGATTAGGGTTGTTGATGGTGTCTTAGCTCTGCGCCCGGATGAATTTTTTTACCTTGGGAGCAATTTTATTGCGCCATTTACTACCGTTGAAAATACCGTAATGGCCTACGTTCTTCTGCTCATAATGGCATTTCATGGATGCAGGGATATTGATGCAGAGATCATGGGCAGCTTTAGTCTGGCCAATGCCTGAAATATCATCCAGTTCGCCTTCGACCGTCATTAGAGCGCATTTGGTAATTGCGGTGGTATCAACGCGGCGGCCATTTGTCACCCATTCGCCTTTCGGCAATAGATGTTTCTGAAACACTACATCCACGGTTTGCAGGAAATATTCTGCGGTCAGATCCATAACAGACAGATATTCCTCGTAAAACAGACGATGTTTTTCGACACTTTCATCGTCACCTTCCACCAGATGATCAAACATTTGTCCGTGGGCCTCAACATGGTCTTCCATATTCATATTCAGGAAGGCGGACAATTGAAGAAAACCCGGATAAACCACCCGCATACATCCCCTGTTGGGCCAGGGCACATGATAGGTCACATTCTGCCTGAACCAGTCGAGACTACGTTCAGCACTCAAGCGATTTACCTCTGTTGGGCATTCTCTGGTATCAATGGGGCCGCCCATCATGGTCATGGATGCGGGTACACATGGGTTATCCTCCGCCGACATGATCGAAACCGCAGCCAGAACCGGAACTGACGGCTGGCAAACCGCAAGAATATGGACGTTGGGCCCCAGATGCTCAATCATCTCGATCAGATAATCAATATAATCATCCAGATCAAATTTTCCCTTATATAGCGGCACATCACGGGCATCATTCCAGTCGGTGATATAGGTCTTATGATCAGGTAGCATGGCCGCCACCGTTCCTCTGAGCAGAGTAGCGTAATGGCCGGACATGGGGGCAACTATTAACAGCTTTGGATCATCATTTTTGATGTCCCGCTGAAAATATTTAAGATTACAGAAGGGTTTTTCCAGGACAGCATGCTCGTGAATACTGACAACTTCGCCATCAATGAGGGTTTCTTTCAGGCCAAATTTCGGCTTGCCGTAACGTCGGGTCACCAATTCCATTACATCACAGGCCGCAGATACCTGTTTCGCTCCTGGCATATATGACAGGGGATTTAGCGGGTCAGTTAACGCCTGTTGCGTCATATCAACGGCATATCTTGCAGGTGCGAATAAACTGTGCTGAAACTCGTACATATGATACAGCATACTATTGTCCCTTTTGCTTCACCTATATTATAATCCCACATTTTCATTAACATAGGGATAATTTTAATTACAATGATAGTAGACATAAGCTTAGTTGCACTGCAACATAAATAATGTAAAATGGGCAATTATTTACATATTAAATAGAGAAATGACATGGCAGATAACATATTAGATGATCGCACAGCATTGATAACAGGCTCTACAAGCGGCATTGGACTGGGCATGGCTCGTGCCTTGGCCGAAGCCGGGGCAAATATTGTCCTCAATGGATTAGGCGACACGCAAGAGATCGAATCTCTGCGCGCAGAAATGGCAGGCCGATATGGCGTTGAGGTTATCTATGACGGGGCAAATATGCTTGAGCAGGAAGAAATTTCCAAAATGGTCAGAGCAGCACAGGAAAAATTTGGCTGTGTAGATATTCTGGTAAATAATGCCGGAATCCAATATGTTTCTGCCATCGAAGACTTCCCCGAAGACAAGTGGCAGGCGATCATAGATATTAATCTTGTGTCTAACTTCCACACCATCAAGGCCGCCCTGCCCGCCATGAAAACACAGAATTGGGGCCGAATCATCAATCTGGCTTCTGCACATGGTCTGGTGGCGTCACCCTATAAAAGTGCCTATGTGGCGGCAAAGCACGGGGTTGTGGGTTTGACTAAAACGGTGGCTCTGGAAATTGCCGAGAGCCAAATTACCTGTAACGCCATTTGCCCCGGATATGTGCGCACCCCCCTAGTGGAAGGCCAGATCACGGATCAGATGAAAATCCATAATATGTCACGGGAACAGGTGATAAATGACATTTTTCTGGTGGCCCAACCAAGTAAAAGATTTGTTGAGGTTGAAGAGTTAGGGCAAGTTGCTGTATTCTTATGCTCATCGGCGGCCAAGTCTATCAACGGGGCCAGCCTGCCCGTGGAAGGTGGCTGGACCGCAAAATAGTTTGAGGAATAAAATGAGCAAATTTCACCGCAATAAAAAGAAAAAAAACACAGGACAGGATAACCGGGCAATCTGGTTGCTTGGCTTTGCAGCCCTGTTGGTGATTATATTATTTGCCTTTATGTGAGGGTAAAATTAAACCATTACTCTAATGACCATGATCACCTTTTACGGCAAGGCGGACGTGATGTATCCATAATCCACCGCCCGGCCTACGGGCTACCCAAAGCTGGTAAGCCCTGTCACTATGAACAAGAACACCCATTGGGGTTGGTCCCGCATTGGTGTTTTTATTACAGCCCTTACCAGGAGGCGCATTGCAAGGTTCATCTGCCACTGGATCAGAAATCCCATCATCATAACTGTTAAAGCTGTCCAGATGATTATAAATAATGTCATCGAGTAACTCGTAATCATGGGCATTTGGCCATTGGCTATTCTGATCACATGAATAATCCATGCAAGTACACTGACTGGTACCATCTGTACTTGTGTGATCAATACCATGAATATGGCCAATTTCCTGACACATCACATGATTCTTCTTTGATTGATCAGTCCAGTATGATGAATAAAAGTCATTTATTTTTACGCTACCCTCAACAATAACCCTTTCGGTTCCGTCCCCGGAAGTGATGCCGATGGTTGCTATGCCCAGCCAGCCCGTGCCCCCGTATGAAGCATTGCAGATTCTGACCTGACCTGATTGCATTTTGCAGCGCTTGCGTATCCGGCTTCTATCATTAGCGGATGTAACGACCATACTTAATTCAGTTGATAAATTCCATGCTGCTATGGACTCGTCCATCTCTGCCTGCCAGTCTGGCGTTACACTATCAACCACTTGTAATATAATGGGTTTTTGATCAGTCGCCCAGTGATATATGCTCCAGCGATGATCTGCCTTAGCAACAGTTGAAAAAGCTGCCATTACCCCTATGACAATGAAACCGCGTAAAATACTATACTTCATTTCCCTACCTCTCTACTTAAAACAAATAATTACCCAAGTGGACACAGTATCATATTCTGGCTTATAAATATACAGGGCGCAAATGAGGATAAGGTCTAAGTTTGAAAATAGTATGGAAAAGGATGGTGCTACAGCTATTCTATAATGCCCATTACCAGAATGACAATTAATAGTGGCGGGGCCACATAGCGAACCACAATTTTCCAGAAGGAATAAAAGCCTTTATCCTCTAATCCCATTGCTTCAAGTTTGATATGTTTTGGCACTTGCCAGCCGATGAAGATGGATGTCAATAATCCACCTATAAGCAACAGGATATTGGCGGCAAAGAAATCAAAGGTATCGAAAATCGTCTTGCCGGCAAAGGCCGGAATGAAATCCAGCGGGTAAAAATCAGACCATTCATTAAACGACAGAATAGTCAGAAATCCGACTAGCCATGCGGCAATGCCGATAATCAGGGTGCCTTTTTTACGCGCAACACCCTTATGCTCATCGGCCCAGGCAACGACCGATTCCATCCCGCCAATGCAGGACGTCAAGGCTGCCGCAATTAACAGAAAGAAAAATATCGATCCGAAAAACTGCCCGCCGGGCATCTGACCAAAGGCCACAGGCAGGGTTTGAAAAATCAGCCCCGCCCCTTCTGAAGGCACCAGTCCGTATGCAAAAACCAGCGGAAATATGGCAAGGCCCGCCAAAAGGGCAACGCCAGTATCGGCAAGAATAATGATCGTACCCGACTTTGGGATAGAGACATCATCGCTCAGATAGCTACCAAATGTGATCAGCGACGCCATGCCAACGCCGATAGAAAAGAACGCCTGACCTACAGCAACCATGACCGTTTTGATGGTGACTTTGCTGAAGTCCGGCTCTAGCAGGAATTCTGCAGTCCTGGTCATGTCACCGGCCACAAAAGCATAAAGAACCATAATAATCAGACATAAAAAAAGTGCCGGCATCAGAAAATTAACCGCTTTTTCA
>JAJFIP010000014.1 GCA_021774875.1 Emcibacter sp. | reverse complement strand
GATCAAGACAACCGCCTATGATCGACTGGAAGATGACTCATTGATAGCCAGCCCGGACGAGCATCTGAAAGGTGTCCCTGTTACTCTCAAGATTCCGACTCACATTGAGCTTACGGTTAGAGAGAAGACTTTCTGGACAGTCGAAGGTACAGAACTAATTTCCCTATCTACCTGTCGAGCGACAAGAACTATAGATCATGATGTCAAGTACATTGAGAAAGTCTTTCTGGTCGATCCAGTTCGCGCTGCTGCCGGCCCTCCAGCTGGTTCGAGTGACGATGTCAGTAATTATTATGGCTTTTCGTTTCGGAATGATGATTTAACGGATGCTGAAAAAGAAGCGGGTGTAGAAAGAGGATATGATTACAGTGGAAAAGGTCACTTAACGGGTCTCAACTACAAAATCAATGACCATACCATAGAACGGTCAGCTCAGTTGCTGGCTTCCTCTCTAAATATGATCAAGGCCTTTGCACCACAGGGGGCACCGACGTCTGCAGCCATCGGAGCGGGGAATAATACAGATTTGAAGCTGGAACTAATTGAAACGACAAGAGTCATCGCTTTTTCTCGATTTGACCTGAATTCAGAACACTTTGAAGAAGATGTGATGAGCTTTATGAATACCTATATTAATCAAAAGAGCTGTGAACCGGATTGTCCCAGGACTGAAACCTGCCGGTAACCAGACTTGCAGCTTACACCAGCTTGGAAATTTAGAATCATACATTTATAAGTTTAGGTGAAGGAGTCACTCATGCGTTTCCTGATAGGCATCATCTTGCTACTACCGTTGTTGCATTCAGGTTGTACGTCTTTTCGTACAATGTCTCTGGGCAGAATGGATAATGATTCTCTGTTTGTGGATTGCTTTAATCGGAAAGCCAAAGGGATTCCGGTAAAGATGAAAGTACCGACACATTTGATGGTTTCGATTTCTGAACAACAAGTATTAATTCGCGGTAAGGATGGCGTCAGATTACAATCTTTTACTCCACCTCAATATGAAGTTGAGTCAAAACTGACTTATACAGATAAGGTCTTTCTGGTCGATTTTGTCAGACCTGCGGGTGGGTCATTAACGATCGGTTCGGAATCAAAGAACGGCATCACTTTTGACGATGATCAATACTTCAAAACAATTCAGGCCCAGGTTCAGGAACAGACACTTAAGCAAATCGGGACAGCCCTGGATACGGTTAAAAAGGGCTTTACTGATTCTGGATTACTGTCTTCCAGCGGTGTTGTTAACGCTGAAACAAATATTCCGAATCTGAAATTCGAGAAATCAATTGTTGCCTGTCAGCGGTTTGATATAGCACGCCCTCACTGGGAGGAAGAAGTGAACACTTTCGTAGAGAAATATCTCGGAAAATGTGGAACCTGTCCGGGGGCAAAACCACAAGCGCCGATACCTGTTTGTCCTGCACCAGAGGCATCAGCTGAAGTAAAGGGGAGACCGAGGAGGGAACAGGTCAGTGGCGTTTTCCTGCCAAATGTACCTCCAGCGCTTCAGATATTGGAATAGTCTGTCCCATATTTAGAAGTTTATCGAAATGTCCTGGATCTCCTAAATTGTGCTTGATTCTGTGTTTTACAATTTTGTATCGTGGCTGTATGAATAGTATGTCTGTGAGCTGGTCGAAACTCACCTGATTTCATGAGGTCATGCAGAACGATGAAGAAGAATACCAGCCGAAAATCAAAAGCCACAGTGAAGAAGACAGCTCCAGAGAAACAGGCAGCTATAAAGAAGTCTGCTCCCAAGGGCGCTCAGAAAAAGTCAGCAAAGAAAAAGGGCGGTGCCGCAAAAAAGAAAGCATCTAAGAAAAAAACATCTGCGAAAAAAATGCCCTCGAAAAAACGCAGTCAAAAAGCAACCACACAAAAGACTAAGGGGGGAGATGAACAGGCGATTTCGACAGAAGATACTATGTCAAAAATTTCGTCTGTTTTCGCCTCCAGTGAACAGAATGAGTATCAGCCTTATCCTCTGCTGAGAATCATTAAGGATGATGAAATATTACTGGAAAAGCAGGCGCGCGAGGAGGAACTGGCCTGGCAATACAAGAGAGCAGAAAAAGCTTACGAAAAACTAAGCAAGGATTTAAATAAGCAATGGAATCAGAAGAAAAAAAAGAAAGGGAAACCTTCAAAACGAGACGTAGTAGATTACGGTGATGTGACTGGTATCGAAATCAGTTTTCGTACCAAATTTGGCCATGTGGTTTCTCCCTTGCAGTATGTGCTCATTGTGAATGTTTCTCGGAAAATAGATAACAGCAAACTGTCAGACAGAAATATCACACCACTCCCGAGTGCCATTGATGGAGTTCCCGTGAAAGTGCTTGAAGGGAGCTTCGAGCAGGCAAATCAGGTCTCAGAAGGCAGACTGGCATCCGGCATAGGACCGAAAGATCCGCCAGATCCAGATCAGCCGATAAAAGGAGGGCAACCTGTCGCAGAAATCGGAAATGCAGATAAATTTGGTACGCTGGGTGTGGTGATTGGTACGAAAGAGGGAGTCAATTTTGGCATTTCTAATAAGCACGTCACCTCGAATCAAACGATTCGATTGACCTCGACCGGCGATCAGCACATTGGTGAAGTAATCAAAGCTGTGGAAAAAGAATCAGCTGATGATCATTTTGTTGATGCCTCCTATTTTTCACTGCAAATACAGGATGAACTGGAGTCGCTTCCTTACCAGATCAAAGGGGTAAATGATGACACAACTGTTGATCTTTTGATTGCAGACCGTGTGGCGACAGACACCGAATTAGGATTTCCCGTTTATAAATATGGTGCCAAAACTGGGGCATTATTGAAAGGTAGGTTGGCGTCAGTCAAAGCGCAGGTGAATGTGGGAGGGAAGCTTAGGGAGGGGGTCATGAAAGCTGAGAAATCCGCAAACACTTTCTTAATGGGAGGAGACAGTGGATCTCTCCTGCTTGTGAAAGCCCGAGTAAAGAATCAGCTAATCTGGCTTGTAATTGGAATTGTCTTTGCACAAAAAATAATTAATGGAATTCCGAACGATCGAATCGCTTATATATGCCATATTAAAGATGTAATCGATGAGTTAGGGCTTAAGAGTCAAATACCTTCAAAACGGCTTGTCAAAACCTGGGAAAATATCAATTGAAGGATTCTGACAGATGCAGGGAAGCATGATGAAACAGATTCTTGGCTTTTTAATCTGCGTGGTATTTTTATTGCCGGGCTGTGCGCTGATTCCCTCAAAGGATCACCTGGCAAAAAAAGACAAGCCTGCTCACAAGCACAGCAAAGAACACAAACTCGCTCAACATCATAAAGCAGACAAGAAACATCGATCGCTGAAAGATAAGATTCAGCTAGTTGACTTTAAGCTGTTCGATAAAGATAAGCCTAAGCCTAAGCATAAAAAACATCACAAGAAACGCGTAGCCCCGGAAGCGACCGGTACGGTGATGACATTCTTCTCCCCTCTGGGGGGACAATTAATCGAAATCCCCCGAGAGGGAGAGGGGCTGGGGAACTTTCTGATTGAGCACGAGCTGGAAATCGCACTCTTAAACACGCAGGCTATCAAGAGAAAAGAAGAAGAGGATAATCAAGATGATGATGAGAACGATGATGATCAGAAAGATGATGAGAAAAAGGGCCTGAGATTTCTGAATCTGCGTCCCGATGTCATCGTTCTGCAACGTGGTCCGGTAGCGACTTTTTTTCCGCGGGCCATGTTGGGAATACCGCAGATTGCGAATCTACCTGTTCATCCCAACGATTCACTGATCACTCTGGATGTTGTTAATAATAATCTCAATGTTCAAAATGATGAAACTGGCGAACATAGTTTACTCTCAGGTGAAGTCGATTTTGATAACAATGACATCTTAATTAAAAAGCAGTACAACACGACTGGTTATACAAATAGTCCAGGTTCAAATTTCACCAAATTAGGTGAAACGACAGTCAATCTGGTTGCTGGGAAATATTCGAAAGATCTTACGGATGATGCATCTGCGGTGGTTGTAATCTACCGCCAATATCATGGACAGTTCATCCGCATTTTGCTCCCAAATCCCAAAACTGGTAGATTTGGTCGCCCTCGTGAACCTGAAGATGGAACGGATGAGGCGAAGAAACAGGCAATTCAAAAAGCCCAGGAAAAGTGGGATGAGAATTGGAATTACTATTACGAAAATTTCAAGTTAATAACGATCCAGGAAGGCGACGTAATCGAGTTTACCACACTCGATCGGCTGGACTTGACTTCACCTTTGAATGCTGCCTTGTTGTTACGCTAATCAAGTTTAGCAGATATGTACCGCGTCTTTTGCTGGCAGGATCTCCTACAAAACGAGACTTTCTGGTCTACGTGTTTTTCAATTTAACGGCCCTCCTTACATAAATACATACATCCATTTTGAATTTCAAACTAATATAGGTTAAATACGATATTTGTGCAGTTTGTGTTGAAATACAAGGGTTTTCTGTTCATCATGGATAACGATGCCGTAATCGCGTTGCTAACAGTTATATCATAAAAGGAGAGGGCTATGTTTCAGGGACCCGTGACCAGATCATTATTCAAGGGGGCAGTTTGTCTTTTGTTTTTTGTAGGTTCTTTTATTTTACAGCCGGCTTTCGTTTCAGGACAGCCAACGGTTCCAGGTCAGATTACTACTACAGAACCCTTGAAGAATCCGACTGACACTATCAAAGATCTCTATGAGCAGCACATCAGTACTCTTTCAAACCCAGATCATTCAGCTGGGGCTCGACTTGGTTCACTGAAAATCCTTGTAGCGATGGTTAACGCTGGCAGTCTTAGTGAGAAAGAACAGATTGCTAATATATTTGCAGAACTCGTCAAATTGGTGCGGACACGCAATGAAGAAGGGGACCCTGATTTTCGTAAACTGCGGGAACAGTCCTTAAAACATCTCCCTCTACTGACTTCGAAGTGGGCAGAACATGATAACACAGCTTATAGAGAAATGGTGTCTGCGTTAATGGCCTACTCGTCGGAGCTTCT
>JAJFIP010000130.1 GCA_021774875.1 Emcibacter sp. | reverse complement strand
ATTTTTCACCAATATTGTACTGAGCATAATCTGCCAGTGCCCGAGTTGGTGGCCGTCATTGATCCTGCAAAAAAATCTTATTGGGGAAATGGTAGTCCCATCATAACAAAAGAAGATTTTTTGTCAGAGCTGTCACAATATCCATTTGATATTATCTGCAAACCAGTTGATGGTGCCAATGGTAAAGACATAAGCAGCATTCGGTTTGATAATGAAAAACATCATATTGACAGCAATGAAAATCCATCACTATCCGAATTTACAAATGCCATTTTTGATCAAGACCATAGCCAATATATCCTGCAAAAAAAACTTTGCTGTCATGATGACATAGCGAACTTTACAGATAACTGCTCGCTACAGACTTTGCGAATGATTACTTATCTTGACGAAGATAACCAGCCCCAACTGGTCATCAGGAAAATTAAATTTCCCGCAAAAGACAGTTTCAAAGATAACTTTTCGTTCGGAACATCCAAAGGAAGACAATGCTCTGTAAATGAGAAAGGACTGGTCACGAATACATTAATGCTCTGTGAAAAGAAACAGCATCTTATCATGTATGACCATGTCAGAAATGCTGAGGGAAAAATTTCCAGTTTTACTGTCCCCCTTTGGGATCAATGCGTTGCAACTGTTTTAAAAGCCCAGTCAATATTTGCACCCCTGAAAACAATCGGCTGGGATGTGGGTGTAACAAACCAAGGCCCGGTATTAATCGAGGGCAATATATTCTGGGATCCGCTAATGCCACAGGAAGGCAGCATGAAAGAGCTTTGCCATATTTTTCAATCAATGCGTTAACAGTGCAGAAGATTATTTTTTTAGCCCAAAAGCCTTTAGATCATCATAAGGCATATAAAATGGGACAACAGGCACCCAATCTTCATTGCCTTCCAGTACCATTGGGCCGTTGTCAGTTATGGCTATATCCCAGCCTACTGCACGAAGTGGTACAAAACTCTTGGCTAATTCTTTTGCCAAATCAAGACAATCTTGCCAGTAAGGAATTGTAAAACCTTCAAGTTTCACTCCGGTTGCGGGGTGATTTTTCACTGTGATGAAATAATTTTGCTTCAGGTTCATGGAATAGATTTTAGTTATTTTACCTGATGATAAATCTATCGAAGCCAGCATGTTTCCTGATTTACCAAGATTAAAACCATCCGCCAACCCTTCGCACCCGGCAAGTTTTAGAAAGCCAAATAATATTTCAACCTTATTTTCCGCTGTAACAAATGTACATATCCGTAGCGTTTGTAACATCCTGAACCCGGTCAATTTTGCTATTTCAGGATGATTTTCAATTCTCTCCTGAAATAACAGTCCCCGAAATATTTGACCATCTTCAGTAATTGAATTGACATTATTAACTTCCATAGTTTTGATCTGGCTAGTGAATTCTTCGACAGTCAGGGTTTTATCTTGATAGAAAATCTGACCATCAATATTCTTCTCGAAAACTGACAACCCTTTACCCAGCATGCCGTTATTTGGTTTAATCAGATATTCGTTGGGTAATAGAAGCTGGATAAATTTAATTAACGCTTCGGGTGATTGATGGTTGGCTCCATTCACTATGTTAACTTCACCATCAATATAAAGGCCAAATGTTTTTGGTGCCGGAAAATTTTTCTTTAAACATAGAGATGCAAAGTTAGATTTATCACTGATAGTAGAAATACTTTCCTGCGGATTATATTCACGATAAAATCTGTCCGCCATTTCCTTGGACACATATTTTCGTATGAGGTCATTCCCTTTAACGGGATCAGCCAAACCATAACGCCTTATTTCAATGGCTGAGAAAAGATGTTTTCTATAGGCAGTCATCCAATTTTTACAGGCTTTAAGCGGGGAAAATATATACCGCATCATCTCGCGAAATAATGCCTTGATATTTTTTATTGCTTTGAAAACTATCATCTATTCTTCAAAAATTTCATTATATGGGGCAAGGGATCCAATAGAGGTTGCCACATGCCCCTTCGTTGATTTTTGGATAATTTAAAATAACACAGAGGATTTCTGATTATCATTCGGATCATGGCCCCCGGCAACCTGTAATCACCTATCGCGCCATTTTTATTATATTCTTGGCCCTTCATATAGTGCACTGCCGATTCGAGAAAATTCAGTCCTTGCCACATGGCCGCAGTAATCGTGTACCAGAAACGGGGATTACATTCGAGTATATATAACTTTCTAGTTGTGTAACTGATCCGCATATCCATATGCCCTGCCCCGCAATAATTATATAATTTTGTAATTTTTTTTCCCAGATTTTCTATCTCTTCATGATGGCAAAATTCAAGAACATCGCCCTCATTCCACTTTTGTACTGCCATGGACAATATCTTTCCCTGGTCCGCAATAAAGCTCAAGTCAATATCATAACCATCCACAAATTCCTGAATTATCAGGGGTAAACTGCTATAGGGTTTATCGCTTGATACATGTTCTCTTAATGTTGCAAAATTATCTATTTTTTCCACACCATGACTTGATTCACAAAAAAGCGGCTTCACGATCAAGGGAAAACCTATTTTTTCTTCTATCAATGCTCTGTTTTCTTTATCAATATTTTCCATGCGATCAATCAGCATGGTTATTGGTGTGGGCAATTTTTCTGCCATTAGTTTTTCAGCAAATTTCCATTTATTATCAATTCGCTCAAGAATGTCATCGGCCATGACCGGAAAAATTTTCTGATCCAGAAAAATATTCTGATATTCATACAAAAAAGCACTCGCCGCAATATCCCCGGGAATAATCAAAGCAATTTCATTAACTTTGCAATATTGTTTTAATTGACGAGCACCTGACTCAGACTCCTGTCCATGGGAAGACCACGGGATATGAGAAAATGTCTTCTCATATCTTGAATATTTCAGAATATTGTCAGCTTTATTTGCTACTACATAAACATTCTCATAGGCAGGGAACAGGCAATAAAGAACCTTCAAATTAAGGTCTTCGCTTCCAGCAAGTAAAAGAATATTAATGTTAGACTTTACCATTGGTGGTCTCATTATTATCTTGTCTATATTATTGCAAATATTAAATTATTACGTAAACTAATGCTGGTAAATAGAAAAAATTCTCAAATGCCGAAATATGTCTGAAAAATGGAATAACAAATCTGTCTTATTGCCATATTGGTTAGGCGAAATATGCTTATTCCGAAAATCTTTCAACCTGCGTGTATCTAACGCCGATTTCATTAACGCCCCATCAGAGGATCCGTCATTACTTAAACCATATACCATAGAAATGAATAAGGGCACAGATGGCTATATGCTGCATTCTGTCCCGCTTGATCAAAGCAGGTCAAACTTTTGGATTGAAGATGGCTATATAAAATATATTACCAAATTCTATAACCATTATTACATTGATCTTGAGATGTCATATGATCAATATCTTGCTGGATTTTCAACCAAGACAAGGTCAACTCTAAAACGCAAAATCAAAACATTTGAAAAACTGAATGAAGGCAAAATTGACTGGCGCAGATACTCTACAACAGATGAGATGATTAATTTTCATCAGTTAGCCCGTCAAATTTCGAAATACACCTATCAAGAAAAATTGCTGAATGCGGGAATGCCTGAAGATAAAAAATTTTACGAAGATATGTTACAAAGGGCAAAAATAGGAGCAGTCAATGGCTATATTCTATTTTTGTATTCCAAACCGGTCAGTTATTTATATACGCCAATAGAAAATGACCGTTTCATATATGCTTACCTCGGCTATCACCCAGAAGCATCGAAATATTCCCCCGGTATCGTTCTGCAATTCAAAGTTCTCGAATATCTTTTTAGCAAAAAAGACAGTAAAATATTTGATTTCACCGAAGGGGAATCTGACCAGAAAAGACTGTTCTCAACACACCATGTGCATTGCGGCAACCTGATATGCCTGAAATACACAATGGCAAATTACTTCTGGCTTGGACTAAACAGACTGACAAATAAACTGTCAAATATCCTTGGAATTTTTCTTGACTGGCTGGGTGTGAAAACTTTCTTCAAAAAATTTCTGCGAAGATAACCAGAACAGCTGAATAAGTTGCTATTGGTATCAGTAGTCTCGTAGAGTATCGTTAATTTTATTATGAATTTTTCTGCCTATGGCATAATATGTGGGGATAGCCAGCAAAGGGTCGTCTGTATCATTTCCGGTTATTATTTTTTTTGATATTTGACCAAAATCAGTTGATACAAAATCCTGATCATGCTCAGAAATAAATTGGCATAATTTATCCAGTCTTTTCTGGTTAATTCTGTTGCGAATAAAATTATTACTAAGAAAATCGGTCTGCTTGATATACTCAAAGGGATGAGTCAGGATAACAACATTCCGAATCCCTTTTTTACGGGCCTGCCACAAAATATATTTCATTTCCGGCCAGGAACAGCTGGTGATCTGCAATGACTTGATGTTTTTTCGTCCTAGTATATTCATATCCTGGTAGGAGAAAACCGGCAGTTCAGAGACGCCTTGAACAGTTCGTATTCCACTGTATATCTGCAATTCTGGTTCCTTGGGACGAAACACGCCAAGGGCAACATTTGAGGCCAGTGGAATATTCAGATCATGCATTACCCGATATAGGTTCATATCCGCTACCAGACTGCCAGATCGGAGTGCTTCAGGACGTTTTCCACTCCAGCGCACAAAAACTTCGATACAAAGTTCAAATATTCGTTTTAATTCGTCATACTCCCGTCCGGCACAACTGTCATTTCTCGAAAAATTACCAATTTCCGGATCGTTATTAAAATTCATCCAGCACGGATGCACATGAAGCTGCACATCTTTACCCGCCGCCTGTATTCGCCTGACAATAGACTGCATTGGCTCATCACCAAAATAAAAATAATTGGCGCATTCGATAAAGAAACTGGCTGAAATATTATACTTCTCAAAAGTTTCCAGCAGAAAGCCCAAACCATGCTCCTTGCCATCAACCTCACACAGCACAACTGGCTCAGCAACTGGTCTATATAAATCTGGGTTTTTAAAAGCTCCGGTGATACTAAATTCGGTATCAATTGTGATGCTTATTTCCGTCCGGCCCAAAATTTCCCCTGCCCTTCATTGAAAGTTAGATAAAATAACGTTATATGCCTACTATAAACAACTTTAATAGTGATTAACAACTATGCAATTGGCTCTATATCAACCTGATATTCCACCCAATACTGGTACAATCCTTCGCATGTCAGCCTGTCTGGATGTGCCCGTCAATATTATTGAGCCTTGCGGTTTTCCATTTGGCGATAAATCTTTCCGCTGCGCGGGCATGGATTATATTGATCAGAGCATGGTCACGCGCCACGCGTCATGGCAAATATTTCTGGATAGCATTGGATCGTCACGCATTATCCTGCTGACCACAAGAACTGAAAAATCATACACCGACATAACTTTCCTGCCCGATGATATTATATTGCTGGGCCGGGAGAGTGCCGGAGTGCCCGATGATGTTCACAGTAGAGCCGATGAGAGCGTGATCATCCCCATGACCCCCGAAACGCGGTCATTGAATGTTGCTGTTTCTGCCTCTATGGTGCTGGGTGAAGCCTTGCGGCAAACTAATCTGTTTCCACCCCTGCTCACAGGAAAATGAATATGACCATTCTGGATCAAGACAGTACCAAGACCCATCAGATAAGGGCGAGCGCGTGGTTTGAAGATTTACGGAATCAGATATGCGATGCCTTCGAGAAATTGGAAGATGACCTGACTGGCCCCAATTCTGCCCACGCACCGGGCCGGTTTGAGCGCACTTCATGGCACCGAAATGACAATCCGGAAAATGGCGGTGGTGTGATGTCGGTGATGACAGGCCGGGTATTCGAGAAGGTTGGCGTCAATATTTCCACCGTTTACGGCGTATTTCCTCCTGAATTCGCCAAATCCATGCCGGGGGCAGATAAAGACCCCCGCTTCTGGGCCAGCGGTATTTCCCTTGTCGCCCATATGCATAACCCATTGGTACCCGCAGTTCATATGAACACCCGCCATATTATCACGACCCGCGACTGGTTTGGTGGTGGCGGCGACCTTAATACCGCCTTTCCAAACGAGCAGGATACATCAGATTTTCACGCCAGTTATAAAGCAGCGTGTGACAGACATGACCCAACTTATTATCCTGAATATAAAAAATGGTGCGACGAATATTTCTATATCAAGCACAGAAATACCGCCCGCGGAGAAGGTGGCATATTCTATGATCAGCTGAATTCAGGCGACTGGGAGAATGATTTTGCCTTCACGCAGGATGTGGGACGGGCGTTCCTTGACATTTATCCTGAACTGGTAAGCCGCCATATGAACAAGGAATGGACAGCAGAACAGCGGGAAAAATTGCTCTATTACCGTGGATACTATGCGGAATTCAATCTGGTATATGACCGGGGCACTGCATTTGGACTAAAGACCGGCGGCAACGTGGATGCCATCCTCATGTCCCTGCCACCAGAGGCAAAATGGCGCTAGCATTATAAAGCCAGCAATTCTTCTTTTGAGAGTTTGAAATCACTATCCACCCAAACGGCTTCAAGGTGTTTCAATTTGACACCTATTTCCGGCCCGGCAACAAAGCCAGCCTTTATCAAGTCCCGCCCCTTGACAGGCAATGTGGGAGATGGCCAGTTTTCTGCGTAATTCAAAATCTCACAACTTGTACCACTTTGCACTAAGGCAAAAATAAATATCTCTCGCCCAGACTCATATATAGCCCTGCTAATATCCTTTTTACTCATTTCAGGACTTATGATTATGTCATGCCCGGTATATTGGTGCAGAGCTTTTGTCTGTTCATTGGATAACATTAAATGATGGCATAAATTCTTGGGACATAAACAGGCCAGACGCATCAATATATCGCAACGGCCCAGTTCATTTTCCGTTCTGACAAATTCGTCGAATTTTTCCAAACTTTCATGGTCTGGCAATATTTTTTCCAGAATCCCACAATCGGCCATGACTCTAATAACAGGAAGCAGGTTTCTGGCCCCTAATATCTTGAATAATTCCTGCGTCAGACGTTCACCAGAGAGATTATCAATCAGGTCCATATTACGAATACAGGCTTGCAGTCCTTCCGAGTCCAGCGTGCTCCCGCCAATCTGGGCTGCAAAACGGAAAAATCGTAATATGCGAAGCGCGTCTTCCCGTATTCGCTGATCAGCATCACCAATGAACCGTACATGTCTCACGTTCAAATCCGCTAATCCATTACAAGGGTCATATAGACTACCGTCACCATCCAGATAAAGCGCATTGAAAGTAAAATCCCGCCGCTTGGCATCTTCAGCCCAATTATCGGTAAAAGCCACCTTGGCATGGCGACCATCGGTTACCACATCACGGCGTAATGTGGTGATCTCAAAATGACTTTTATCAATCACAGCGGTTATAGTGCCATGCTTTAATCCTGTCGGAATAACCTTAATATTGGCACTGTCCAGCCTCGCCATGCTTGCTTCGGGTGCCAGACTACAGGCCAGGTCAATATCAATGATTTCGCGCCCCAGCAACGAATCCCTGACACAACCACCAACCATTTTGGCATTCAATCCGTCAGAATTTAAAATAGTGAGCAGCTTGATAAGCGGCGGATCCTTGATCCACGGATGATCAATCAAATCAAGCTTTCTTATGCTTTTCATGAAAGCGTTCCGTTGATCAGTTTGGCAAAGCGCACCAGCATGGCAGCCGTCGCCCCCCAGACATTATGTTTTTCATTCATCAAGACGTAAAAATAACGTTTTTTGTCATCCCAGACCCGGCTCTGTAATTCATGGTTGCTCTCATCCAGAATATAGTCAAGGGACAACTCAAAAGCCTCATCAACCTCGCTGGCATCTATCTGCAATTTAAATTCAGGCTGGAGAATAGCGACAACAGGGGTAATCACATAGCCAGTGACAGTTTCATAATCCTCCATAGCACCCAGAACCTGCATATGTGACCGATCAATACCCACTTCCTCTTCGGTTTCGCGCAAGGCCGTATCCATGGCGTCGGTATCTTCCGGCTCGCAGCGTCCACCGGGAAAGCTGACCTGGCCCGAATGGGTCTTTAAATGCTGTGCCCGCTTGGTGAGTAGGACGGTCATACCATCCTTGTGATCAATGAGCGGAATCAGCACTGCCGCAGGTTTCAACGGCAACTCAGACGAATGATAATCATCATCCGGTCGATAGATATTTAGGTCACCATCAACAGGACGGCGCATACTTCGGGATGACGCTGTTTGACGGGCGCGGGCCAGATGTGGATCATAAGTCGCAAATATTTCGGTTAATTTGTGTCTCATTCAGCATCCCCCAGGGCAAAGAAATTCCCGGTACTCCACACACCATACTGACCGTCAATTTCCTCGGCCATTTCGGCCAACTCATAATAGACGGAGCGCGTGATCAGTGCTTCCAGTCTGTCGCGCACCAATATATAAGGTGATGGTTCACCGCTGGTGGCAAATTCTAGGCGAAGGGGATGATCTTTATCCATGATAAAAACATCATCCAC
The DNA here is from genome assembly GCA_021774875.1 of Emcibacter sp. Classification (GTDB taxonomy): domain Bacteria; phylum Pseudomonadota; class Alphaproteobacteria; order Sphingomonadales; family Emcibacteraceae; genus Paremcibacter. The sequence goes on along the minus strand of JAJFIP010000130.1, from coordinate 11,561 downwards.
ATTTGTTCTGAAATGCAGGATTTGGTTTTGGCCACTGCCCTCTATACGCAATTCAACGGCGACAAATGGCGCGTCATCAACCCGGATTCCAATTTTCTCCACCGGTGTCACCAGATAATATTTACCGTCATCATCATGACGCAATATGGTAGAAAACAGTTTGACCATAGCGGGGCGGGAAATGGCCGAGCCCATATAATCCCAACTGCCATCACGCTTGATATGCATATCTATATCCCCACAGAACTCAGGATTCCAGAGATGGACAGGTGGCAGGGCTTTATTACCGGACGCTTTTTTAGCCTCCAGAGCAAACAAATCAGGTCGGAATGAAGGTGCTTTATCTTTTGTCATAAACTTACTATAGGAAGTTCAAGCCGCAATTTGAAGGCCATCTATATTATTTTATTTTGGAAATCATGCCTTTGATACCGTCCATGGCACCAGCAACCAACTCCTGCGCCAACAATCTGTCCTGATCAACAGGCCCCGGCATCTCAAGCCCGGTCGCCAATGCACGGGAAAAACCAACCTTTTGATAATAGGACTGGTCACCCACAAGAATCACTCTTTTATGGCCATTTTTTCGGGCAATATTTAACCCATGTTCCATAAGTTTTAAACCAACCCCCTGCCCGCGATAGTCCTCTGCAACCGCAATGGGGCCGAGCAACAATGCTTGTGACGCCTTGACGCCATCATTAATCAGGATCGGCCAAAATTGCAGACTGGCCTTGAGAACCCCGCCAATACGGATAACGAATGATAATTCCTGCACGGCAGAAACATCGTCCCTAAGTCGATATGCCGTCTTTTCATGACGGTCAGCCCCAAAGGCCTGATCCAGCAATACAGAAATTTCTGAAAGATCATTCTTTTTTGTAGCAGTTATACAAAACATTATTCGGTTTATCCGGTAAATTACAATAATTATGCGTTTAACATAATATTTAACCGGAAACAAGCCATATAATTGTTAAAGTAAAATTTACCAGTCAATCTGAAAACGCAGACCAAATGTATCCACATCTGTTACTGCTTCGGGGCTATCTTCAATATCGGAATGAGCGTAGTTGACCATGAAGCGGGTATGGTCAGTCAGATGCCAGTTGACGCCCAGAATAATGGTATCCTGCTTGCCGCCAATAATCAGAGCATCCTGATCATTAAGATCGATGGTATCGTAACGCACAGCAAGCTGCCACGCTCCTAAACCACCGTCAAAAACCGGATTATTGACTTTTACGCGCTTCATAGCGCCTTTTTTATAGCCCCGGGTCTCTCCGGAAATGAAATAACCGAATTCAACATAGCCGCCCTTAAATGACGCATCCACAGCAGAATTATCAAGCGCATCTGCTTTGATCCAGGCATATTCGGCTTGAGCTGAAAATGGCCCCACAATCGTGGCAAGCTCAAGGCCAAAGAAGGTATCTTTATCAGCGGAAAAATTGTCGGTATTGACATAACGGTTTGCGGCCAGATGCGCATGGGGACGCTGGCGGTAACGAATTGTGGTATCGCCCTGTTCATTTTCACGAGTGAACCATGAAGCCCCCAAATGGACACGGGCATCACCGAGTTTTGGTCCATAGGTGATACGGGCACTATAGGTATGGCCATCGTTACTGGTTTCAAAGTCATCTCCGCTCTGGAAAATACCTGCGTTAATAGTAATATCATCCTGAGCATAGATCAGAGCAATGCCAATATTGCGGCTCAGGCCAAAGGTATCAGTGAATGCGGCCCGTTCCATGAAGGTGATAAAGCGGGATGATGTTTGCTCTTCCAATGAAGCTGGAACCTTGAAACGCCCTGCTTTAATTGAGACAGGTTTGAGATTCCATTGCAGATAAGCATCGGTAACAGCAACGTCACTACCAGCGAAATCTGCTTCAAATTTATAAGTGATGTCCTCGAACAAACTGCCGGAAACACCAAGCCGTGCCGTGCGGAATTCCGTGTCATCAACGTTTTCGCTGATTAGTTCTGTTCCATCATTACTTGCTGAAATATTGCCATAATCCGCGAAAATACGGCCCAGCATCTTGATTTTGAAATTCCCGTCTGCACTGGCTAATTCCGGGACAATCTCTGCAGATGCCACATTATATAATGCCGATGCAGCCAATAATCCAAGTAACGGTTTACTCACCATTATAATATTTCCTCACCATTAAATCCGTTTTATAAATGTTATCAGTTATGAATTTTAAAATTTCATTACTTTCAAAGCGGAAACTATCCTCAATATATGTCAGTAACATGAAACAAATGTGACAGAATTATTACTTTGCTGGTTTTTAATCAAATTAGTGTCCGCGAACAACTAATAGCTATAAAAAAGTAAAATTTATATAAAAACGTACATATTCTCCATTTCCCGTAATGTCTTATTACCAAAAGCTTGACCTTCGTCAAAGTTGTATTTGCCAATCAATATTATAATATTCATCAGTAACAGAGAATTATTTTTTGTCCTTTTTATTGCCGTAACTATCTGATTTTTTTGTTTTATTTACCATGAAACATAAACAAGAGGAGACGTTATTATGAAAATAAAATACTGTATTGCATTTATGGCGGCATTAGGATTTCTGCTGGTTAGTAGCAATGCTAATGCCATTCCCGCTTTGGCCACGAAGACTGACAAAAACTGTTCTTATTGTCACAATGCCTGGCCTCAACTCAATGAAAAAGGACGTGCTTATAAGGAAGCCGGTTATCGGCTGCCTGCTGAAATAGGCAAAAAAGGCGAAAGCTTCCTTGAATCAGGGGAATTCCCCTTTTCAGCCGTATTGGTTGCCCGCCCTTTTGACAAAAAAGGTAGTGGCACCAAGAAAATTCGTGCTCTCCATGAGGTGGAAGTTATCGCGGCTATCTCATTTGGCGAACATCTATCAGGTTTCTTTGAACTTGAAGCCGAGGATGAAACAGACTTTAATATTGAAGTACCACAAGCTTCCATCACATATACAGTCAATCCTGAGTTCAACCTTCAGGTAAGCTGGGGCAATATGTTCTTTGCTGACCCCTACGGCCTGCTTGCTGATCATTTCCGCTTAACTCGCGGACATGTAGGTGTTATTGATCAGGCATTTGGTGGATCTGATGGAAAATTAAGATCTGCTCGCCAGAATATCACAGCCTATGGCCGGATTGCCGAACGTGTATTCTATATGGTGGGCTATAGTGGTGATGCTGGCGATGCAGAAGGCGTTGATGGTCAGAACATATTGGGACGAGTCGCATTTGATGTTACTCCCAATATCATGATTGGTGGCTTCTGGCTCGAAGGTGAGAATGCGGCAAGTGACCGTAATTACCGTCGTGCTGGTGTTGACTTCCTGGCTGATATAAAAGATTTCCGCATTGCGGGCGCTTATGTCAATACCAAGGATGATACCCCAGATCTGTTGGGCGAAGTAACCAACGATGCCTGGACTATCCAAGCCCATTACTTCTTCAAAACTGAAAGTGGTGCGCCAACCTTTGTACCAACTGTGCGCTTTGACCGCTATCAGAAGAATGATGGTATGGACCAATATTCAGAATTCACTTTAAATCTAGGCTATTATGCAACACAATATGCCAAGATATATCTTGAATATTGGAACCGGTTTGATGTTCCAGTAGGAAAATCCGAGGATACTCGCATAACCTTACAAGCTGTATTCTCCTTCTAATCCTTCACTGGATAACCAGAAAGGGTCAACCAATTAAATATAAGTTGGCCCTTTCTCCTGACTCTTTGACTACAGTGGGAGAAAACTAATGAAATGGACAACAATAAGTATAGTAACCCTAGTGATGTTAGTACTGCTTTGGTCCACAAGTAGTATGGCTCAAAACCCCTCACGGGCAGAATTATTGGCCAGCAGCTGTTTTGTCTGTCACGGCCAGGGTGCCAAAGGTGCTCTCAAAATCCCCCCCCTGAACGATTTGAAAGTCTCAGACATCAAAGAATCCATGATCGGATTCAAGAGCGGAGAAGAACGTTCCACCATTATGGGCATCATTGCCAAGGAATATAGTCGGGAGGACATAATCCTTCTTGCTGAATATCTAGCCGCATTGCCGGATTGAGGAAAATACCATGACCTTACAAAGAAGACATTTCATCCAGACATTAGGGGCAACAGGAATACTGGCCGCCATAGGCAACCCAATAGGTTTAAGTCTGTCACAGGCCGCATCAGGAGCAAGAATCATTGTGGTTGGCGGCGGTTTTGGCGGTACAATCTGCGCCAAATATATCCGTAAATTCAGCCCCGCCGCATCTGTAACCCTGATAGAACCAAAAACTACCTTTTTCTCCTGCCCGGGCAGCAATAGCGTAATCGCGGGTCTGCATCCTATAAAATATATCCGCCATAGTTATGATAAGCTCGGCGCAGAATATGGAATTTCTATTATTCATGACATGGTCAGTTCCATTGATGGTTCCAATAATAAAATCACTCTGAAAAGCGGTGGACAGCATAGTTATGATTATCTGGTACTCTCCCCTGGTATAGATTTCAGAGAAACTGCTATTGAAGCATATAATCCAGAGGATGAAACATTTCCCCATGCCTGGAAGGCTGGCGATCAGACGCGACTGCTGCGGGACCAGATCAGGTCCATGACAGATGGTGACACTGTCATCATAGCCCCACCTGCCCGGCCATTTCGTGCACCGCCCGCCCCTTACGAGAGGGCAAGTTTGATTGCCCATTATCTGCAGGAGAATAAACCCCGTTCCAAAATTATCATTCTTGACGGCAATGGTGATTTTTCCAAGCAAGACTTGTTCACCCAGGGCTGGGAAAAGCTATATCCCGGTATGATCGAGTGGATCGGAATCAAAGATCATGGTGGCATCACTGCCGTTCATGGAGCAAACCGTGAAGTCATGACGGCATCGGGCAATCACTTCACAGGACAGGTGGTCAATATCATCCCGCCACAAAAAGCCGGGCTGATCGCGACACAAACGGGGCTTGCCGATGATAGCGGCTGGTGTCCTGTCAAGCCAGATAGTTTTGAATCCACTGTGCAAAAAAATATCTATGTTATCGGCGACAGCTGTCAGGCCGGTGATATGACCAAAACCGGCCATGCTGCCAATAGTCAGGGTAAAGTCTGTGCTGCTGCCATCGTGGCAGCCATCACGGGAAGACCAATAATGGATGTTACTTATAATATGAGTATCTATAGTCTTCTCAGCCCCAAATACGCTATCTCCCTGTCCGAAAACTATCAACTGACTGGGGGCAGAATCTCAAAAGTGAGTAGTGACAGCAGTGCTCTAAAGGCCAAAAAGAAAACCCGGCGCAAAGAAGCCCAATATGCCGCAGGTTGGTATAAATCTATCACTGACGATATGTTTAAATGACCTGAAGAATGTGAAGGGAGAGATAAGATGAAATTATCTGAAAAAATAAAAGCAGGCTGGCATCTATTCTGGCAACCTAGCAAGCGTTTCTCTTTTGGCATGATTGCCATCACTTTTATGGCTTTTGGTATCATTTTCTGGGGCGGGTTTAACTGGGCCATGGAAATGACCAACTCCGAAACATTCTGTATTAGCTGCCATGAAATGAGAGATAACCCTTTTCCAGAATATAAGGATACCATCCATTATTCAAACCGGACTGGCGTTCGGGCTACCTGCCCGGACTGCCATGTACCAAAGCCCTGGCATTTGAAGGTCTTGCGCAAAATAAAAGCCACCGGAGAACTTTACGGTAAAATGACCGGGAAAATTGATACCAGGGAGAAATTTCAAGCCCATAAACTTGAAATGGCTCAAAATGTCTGGCGCAACATGGAAGCATCTGATTCAAGGGAATGTCGCAATTGTCACGCCTTTGATTATATGGATACCGAAGAACAGACTGGCCGTGCTGCGCGAAAACACAAAGATCCAGAGGGAAAAACCTGTATCACTTGCCACAAAGGCATCGCCCATGAACTGCCCGAGGATTACGAGAAAGAGTAAGAACTATCTAGCGTCGATAGAGGGGCAGGTTTTCATCTGAAGAAACCTGATATTTGACCGAGAAATCATCAAACCCCTTTATAGCATCATTAATGTCCTTGCCTGCCTTGATTTCATAGGCAGTGAACCCGCAACGCTGCAGATAATATAACTGGTCGCGCATCACGTCGCCAACAGCCCGGATTTCTCCTACGTAGCCAAACCGGTCCCGCAGTATTTTGGCATAAGAATAACCACGCCCATCATGGAATGTGGGGAAATTTATCGCGATCAGTTCAAAATTATCGAGATCGTCAGAAATGTCTTTGGGATGCTGATCAGGCTCCAGTTGCAGCCCAATCCTGCGCCCTGAAAGGTCTGTTTCCTGCCAGACCTTCAGCGATACAATGACATTTCCGTCCGGCATCTCTCCTTCACCATGGTAATGAACCCAACTGTCCTCAACAATGGCTTTATCTTTGATAATTTTCATAATCCTGCCCCCTTCAGGGAAAATTCTTCGTAAATAATTTTAAAAGGTTCCGCTCCAACCCGACGGTAAGTATCGATGAAACGCTCGCCCTGATCCCGGATGTCGATGAATATCTTTAAAATATCTTCTATGGCCTGAACAATTTCATCTTCCGGAAATGCCCGTCCGAGTATTTTTCCAACAGCAGCGTCATCGGTGGCATCACCACCCAGAGTGATCTGATAATATTCAACACCCTTTTTGTTAACTCCCAGAATACCGATATGACCCACATGATGATGGCCACAGGCATTAATACAGCCCGACATCTTTAATTTCAGTTCGCCCAGATCATAGAGATAATCCATGTCATCAAAACGGCGGGTTATTTGATCAGCAATGGGAATAGAGCGGGCATTGGCCAGAGTACAGAAATCAAGCCCCGGACAGCAGATCATATCCTGCAGCGTCCCTATATTTGGCTCTGCAAAGCCAAGCTCTTTCAGGGCCTGCCAGAGGTCAAATAAATCATCCTTCTTCACATCCGCAAAGACAAGATTTTGTTCATGGGTGGAACGAAGTTCACCGAAACTATATTGATCGGCAAGATTTGCTACCATCAGCATCTGAACATCGGTAATATCCCCCGGTGGTACACCTGGGCTTTTCAGAGACAGATTAACAATGGCATAGCCCGGTTTTTTATGATCCAGCACATTCTGTTTATACCAGAATGAAAAATCTTTATTGTCCAGTAACTGCTGCTCTAAAGCCGCATTATTTTCTGGTAAATCATCATAGTCAGGATCGGTAAAATAGGCCGAGACCCTTTCTACTTCAGCTCTGTCCAGTGGCACAGCCCCCTCATTATTCAGGGCAGCGAATTCTTCTTCCACCCGGCTAGTGAATTCTTCAACCTTTAATTCATGGACCAGTATTTTGATCCGGGCCTTATATTTATTATCCCGACGACCAAACTGGTTATAGACCCGCATAATGGCCTCAGTATAGATCAGCAGGTCGGCTTCCGGCACAAATTCATTGATCAGCTTGCCAATCATCGGAGTCCGGCCCATACCACCACCCACATAGACCATAAAACCAACTTCACCGGCTTCATTCATGACCGCCCGGTACCCGATGTCATGGAACTTGATCGCTGCCCTATCCTCAGAGGCTCCGGTGAAGGCATATTTGAATTTACGGGGCAAAAAAGCAAATTCAGGATGAAAACTGGACCATTGGCGCATAATTTCAGCATAGGGCCGCGGGTCAACAACCTCATCTCGGGCCACACCGGCAAACTGGTCAGAACTTATATTACGGATACAGTTGCCGCTGGTCTGAATAGCGTGCATCTGTACGGAAGCCAGATCATCCAGAATATTCGGCACATCTTCGAGCGCAGGCCAGTTAAATTGTATATTCTGTCGCGTGGTCATATGGCCGTAACCCCGGTCATATTTTGTAGCAATATGAGCCAACATCCGAAACTGTTCAGAAGACAGCAAACCGTAGGGCACTGCTACCCGCAGCATATAGGCGTGTATTTGCAGGTACAAACCATTTTGCAGACGTAATATGCGGAACTCGTCTTCTTTCAGTTCCCCGGAGAGCCGTCTTTTTACCTGATTTCTGAACTGAGCAGCCCGTTCTTCAACAATGCGCTGATCATCTTCATTATATTTATACATTAAACCTGATCCATTCACTTCAAAATTTGAAGTATTTACACTATTTATTTGTGCAATAATATATTCTACATATATATACGCTATTTATTGAAAAATACAATAAGGTGACTAGATTTTATTGCTATATTACCATTCTGCAAAGCAAAAACATTTGCCAAAAAAAATCCAGGAAATCAAAAATTATAAGTGCATAAGAAACTTCTACTAAGCAGTGACAATTAACTATTTGTAAAGGATTTAGACATATTATTTAATTGTTAGACTTTTTCCTCCCCAGACTTGGGCGGTCTCCACAGATGAGCCGCCCATTCTTTTATCTGAAAATAATTTTTTCATAGGATATGATGGCCAAAACACAAAGGCTTCTCATGACCAAATCCCACATATCGTCTACACATAATGGCCCGAATTACATGCTAGAGCAACAATTCGGCGGCCTTGTATGCGGTGTGGATGAAGTCGGTCGCGGTCCTTGGGCGGGCCCGGTATTTACCGCTGCTGTAGTTCTGGATCCTGATAATATCCCGGACGGATTGAATGACAGCAAAAAACTGACCAGAAAAAAACGAGAGGCTCTATATCCCCTGATCATGGCCACGGCTGACGTTGGCTTTGGTGAAGCCACTGTGGCAGAGATAGATCATCATAATATATTGCAGGCCACTCTGCTGGCTATGGCGCGGGCAGTGATAAATCTCAAACATAAACCTGATCATGCACTAGTAGACGGCACCCAGCTGCCTGAATTGATTTGCCCCGCTACCTGCGTCAAAAAAGGCGATAGTATCTCACTTTCCATCGCCGCGGCGTCAATAGTAGCAAAAGTAAAGCGAGATTTCCTGATGACAGAATTAGGTGAAATTTACCCGGAATATGGCTGGGACAGGAACGCAGGATATGGTACCTCACACCACCACCAAGCACTAAGGCTTGTGGGTCCGAGTCGTTTTCACCGCAAGTCATTTGCTCCAATTCGCAACCTGATTTCTCAAGGAATCGCTATAAGAGATTGATTCAAAATAAAAAAATAACTTGACGGGATTCAATTTTTGATTCAGAATCACCTCTGAAATCAATAATAAATATGAATCTTATATATTTCAGAGAGTCAAGTTAAAATGAAAGCGTCCAATAAAACAAAGGCTGCCCGGAAGGTAAATAATTACCCGGAACTGCCCTTGGACCAGATTTTACAGGGTGATTGCATAGAAGCGATGAACCGCTTGCCGGAAAAATCCGTTGATGTGATTTTTGCCGATCCTCCCTATAACATGCAGCTAAAAGGTGATCTGCATCGGCCCGATAACTCTCATGTGAGTGCGGTTAATGACGATTGGGACAAATTCGACAGCTTTGAAGTTTACGACAATTTCACCAGGCTATGGCTAACTGCCGCCCGCCGTATATTGAAGGATACCGGAACCATATGGGTTATCGGCAGCTATCATAATATTTACCGGGTAGGATCAATAATTCAGGATATTGGATTTTGGGTTTTAAATGACATCGTCTGGCGCAAAACAAATCCCATGCCAAACTTTCGCGGCACCCGCTTCACCAATGCCCATGAAACCCTTCTCTGGTGCAATAAGGGCGAAGGATTTAACAAATATACGTTTAATTATGATGCTATGAAGGCTCTGAACGAAGATATTCAAATGCGATCCGACTGGGTACTGCCCATTTGCTCAGGCAAGGAACGGCTTAAAGTGAATGGTCACAAAGGTCATTCAACCCAAAAACCGGAAGCCCTGCTCTACCGGGTATTGCTGTCCTCAACCAACAAGGGCGATGTGGTTCTTGACCCCTTCTTCGGCTCCGGGACTACCGGGGCTGTGGCCAAAAAACTGGGACGCCATTACATCGGCATTGAAATGGAGAGTAAATATATCAGTCTCGCCACTGACCGGATCAATATGGTGGAGCCATTGACAGGAGATGTCCTGGAAATTACCCCGGCAAAGCGGGCATTAACCCGAATTCCCTTTGGTAATCTGGTTGAGCGCGGCATGATCAAACCTGGAACGAAACTGGTGGACCCCAGCAAAAAACATGTGGCAAAAGTTCGTGCTGACGGCACCATCATCAGTAAAGATGACAAAGGCTCCATCCATCAGGTTGGGGCCAAAGTTCAGGGAGCTCCCTCCTGCAATGGCTGGACATTCTGGCATCTGGAAGTAAAAAATGCTCTGGTTCCCATAGACATATTACGACAGCAGGCACGAACCGAGCTGCATTAAGAGATAATAATAATGAAAACTCCGGCCAACCGGAAAACTGACCCGCCTTCTGAATGAGGGCGGGTTTTTCATTTGTAAAATACTTTGATTTAACCGAAACACATTCTATCATAGCGGCATGACCATATTAATCCTCATGCCCGACAGAAATGTATCAGAAGTTGTTCAGGCTTTGAATGTGATCGATACTGATCTTGAAGTAAGGGTCTGGCCTGATACTGGTGATAAAAGTGATATTGAATTTGTCATAGTCTGGGATCATCCGACTGGAGAATTGAAAAAATATCCCAATTTGAAGGTGATTGCATCTTTTGGGGCTGGCGTGGATCATATTTTCAAAGATACTGATTTGCCAAAACAAGTCCCTATTACCAAAATTGTGGATAAAAATCTTACGCGACAAATGTGTGAATATGTAGCTGGAGTTATTTTCAACCATCGGCTCCGTCTTACAGAATACAGTGAGTTTCAGGCCGCAGCCATCTGGGCACCGAAAGAGGCCCGGCAGGGCAATAATGTATGCCTTCTTGGTCTGGGAAATATTGGGCGCTGCGCAGCGGAGTATCTGACCGTACTGGGGTTTAGTGTCTCTGGCTGGAGCCAAAGCCGGAAAGATATTGAAAATGTAACGACTTTTCATGGTGAAAAATCATTGGGCAAGGCCATCAGTGATGCCGACTATATTGTCTGCCTGCTACCGCTGACCCCGAACACGGAAAATATTCTGGATAAAACCCTGTTCAGCAAAGCCAGGAAAGGGGCCTATCTGATTAATGTTGGACGTGGTGGGCATCTTAATGAGGATGATTTACTGGAAGCGCTTTATCAAGGCCAGATGAGTGGTGCCTGCCTTGATGTATTCAGAACAGAACCCCTGCCCGATGATCACCCCTTCTGGCGACATCCAAAAATCCATCTGACCCCTCATACAGCCAGTCTGACTGACATTGATCAGGCCGCCACTCAGTTTTATGAAAACTACCAAAATATGAAGGACAACAGACCCTTGATAAATCAGGTTGATGTCACAAAAGGATATTAGTTGCATAGACTATATCAAACTGTTAGCTTGCGCGCGCATAATAACCTGACCTTAAAGGTATGAAAATGAAAATTGATGGTAACAATATTCGACGTGGCAATGTCATTGAACATCAGGGGGAACTTTGGGTTGCTGTCAAAACGGCCCATAC
>JAJFIP010000129.1 GCA_021774875.1 Emcibacter sp. | reverse complement strand
GCCGATCAGCTTGCACGCCGTGGCCACCGCATGACCCTTGTTGACCCGACCCCAGTAATTCTGTGCCGTCGGGCGCCAGCAGGCCGCCACATCGACGTCAAGCCGCGCGCCGATCTCCTCGATGATCGGAGAGGGGCGATTGTCGGAGGAAAGCTGCGGCTTGACCGCCAAACCCGCCGCCCAGGCGAACAGCGCCTGTTTGTCTGCGATGGGCAGCGCCGACATTGCCCGGAAGTCCTCGGGTTTCTCCAGCTTCATCCAGTCGGTGGCGAGGTCCTGTTCCAGCGCCTCAAGCATCTTCTGGGCGACAGTGTCCGCATGCAGCACCTCGCGGTTTTGCGCCTCGAAGGGCCGGATCGAGATGTCGAGCGCCTCGTTGTTGTAGGACCGCCCCAGAGCCTGCTCGCAGAGCGCATAAAGCATCGCGTCGAACGCCACCTCGAAATCCGCCGCCAGATGCGCCCGCAGGATGTGCTGACGTGTCGCGCGCAAATCATCAGCGAGACTTGCCGAAATCCCGTCAGCCTTGCGCAATGTTGCCGCGGGGTCGGAGGTCGGCACCGGCGTGGAGGATGTCGGCGGTGTCACGTTCGGCCGGGCAGGGGAGGGGGCGCCATCCGCATCTGCAGTGATCTCGTCGGGCTCAGGCGCAGCAGGAATATCCTCGGGACACACGAGGCCCTTCTCGACGCGCAACGCTCCGTCATGACCGATGATCAGAACCACGCCGGCGATGGCACGATCTTCGTCCGCATAAGGCTGCCGTTCGCGCTGTAGGGTCTCGATCTCGCGCAGACGCGGCTCGATGGCGTAGTATTCTTCGGTCTCGGCGTCCGTCCAGTCCTCACCGTCATTCTGCGCTGCCAGTTCTTCCTCGCGCGCGATGAGCCGTTCCTCTTCGGCGAGCAGGTCCGGATCGGGGTCGATGTCCTGCGGATAGACCCGCCCGAAACTGCGAAACGCGCCGTAATCCACCGAGAGATGCACCTCGACCCATTTCCACTGCGCCGCGAAAGGTTTGGCCGCAGCCTGCAGCTTCTCAATAGCGAGGCGTTCCAGAAGGTCGGGGTTTTCCATATGGGCGCTTGCACGATCGTCGAAGAGATCGCGTAGCAGAATCCCGCCTGCCGCCTCATAGGCCTCGATACCGACAAAGCGCCCAAGCGCCGAGTTCGCCGAATGCGCGGTCTCGGTCAGTTGGCGCTTAATGCTCTGCGGATGGATGTGATAACCGCCCTTCACCGCGTTCCAGACCGCCAGTTGGCGATCATGGTCGTCGGTCAGCGTGAAGGCCATCACGCATTCAAGGGTCAGGTCGCCTGCGCGAAATTGCTCGATGATCTCGGGCGCGACACGGGCGAGTTTGAGGCGGCGGCGCACCAGGTCAACGGAGACGCCGAATTTTAGCGCAATTTCGTCCTCACTGCGGCCTTCGGCGATCATCTTGTCAAAGGCCTCGAATTGGTCGGCCGGGTGCATCGCAGCACGCTGGAGGTTTTCTGTGGTGGATGTGAGGATAGCGGTGTGCTCATCCTCGACGAGGCAGGGGACTGGGTGATCCGCAGGGATGACACCGTCTTCGGCAAGTTGCTTCAGCGCCTTCAGGCGACGGCCACCGGCATCAACCGCAAAACGTGTCTCTGACAGCGCATGAACCACCAGGTTCTGCTTGATGCCGGTCTCGCGAATACTGGCCAGAAGCTCGGCGTCATCGCTCGCGCTTGCCGCAACCTTGCGGACGTTGAGAGGGCTCGGCTCCAGCTGGTCGAGTGGGATCATCCGGATTTCGGCGGCGCCGTCAGGCGTGGTCGATCCGGCGGCTTCGGTTTTCTTGGTGATGGCGGGTTTCGGGTGGGTCGTGGTCTTGGCCATGGTCAGGATCCTTGTCACGCCGGACCCGGATGAGGCTCTCTCTATCCTTTCAAGCCCGGCACCCGGGCTTCCCTTTCTCTGGCTTTGCAATCATTGCATATTTCCCATTCAACTCTCAGTGAAGGCATTCGCGCAAAGTTGTGGCACGCGCAAACACGGAAAGGATCGCTGAGAAACTTGTCGCACGCTTCTTTGCCGACGATATAGACACCGAACACAAAGCCCGGCTCGACGTCCTGATTAAGGGGCTCGAAGACCGAATCGTGGTGCCCATATTGAGCGACGAAGCACTTACAGAACCGCCGCCGTTCTCCGTTCCATCCTGGGGATCGGCCCTGTCGCCAGCACAATGTTGATGGTCGAAATGCCCGAACTCGGTGCCATCACCGGCGAACAACCTGCCGCTCTCGATAAGTTAGCCCCGGTTGCACATGACAGCAGAACACTTCGCGGGAAACCTACCATTGCGGGCGGCCGCCGTGCCCTACAACATGTGATGTTCCAGGCAGCCTTGGTCGCCGCGCATCACTATGAAGCCTGAAAGCCTTCGCAGATTGACTGCTAAAGGCCGGAAAACCGAACTAAGTCATCAACACTGCCGTCGCCAGACAGCTCATCACTTTGGCGAATGCGTTGTGTAAGAAGCGCCAAAGTGGGACGGATACGACGGCCTGTTCGATACGGTTGCTAGTTTCACTTGGTGACCGCAACGTGATCAGCTACATTGTGTCAATTCTGAGCTCGTTGCCTTGCGATGGCTCGCATCATTGAAAATCGAATACACGAATGAGCAGAAGAGCGTATGGTAGTTGATAACAATAAGACAAGTTCACTTGCCGATGAAGCCCATCGACAGCTTGAGAATATGTTTGTGACCCTCCATTTGGTTCCTGGCAGCCGCTGGTCAGAAGATGCGCTGGTGAAACATTTGGGCATCGGACGTACACCAGTGAGAGAAGCCCTATTAAGGAT
>JAJFIP010000128.1 GCA_021774875.1 Emcibacter sp. | reverse complement strand
CAGCCCTGAAAAGGAAAAATTACAGCCCGGCTTACCTTTCATGGGTCGGGGCAGGGCGAATCTGGTATCATCGCCGAGCTTAGCCGCCGCCTCCACCGCCGGGCCACCGGGATAATCAAGGCCCAAAAGCTTTGCTGTCTTGTCAAAAGCTTCCCCAGCTGCATCATCAATGGTAGTGCCCAGCCGCTGATAGTCCCCGACTCCCCTGACCACCAGAATCTGGCAATGACCGCCGGATACTAAAAGCAGCAGATAGGGAAAATCCGTATTATCTGTCATTCTGACAGTCAGGGCATGACCTTCCAGATGATTAACCCCGATGAAGGGAATATTTTTAGCCGCCGCTATGGCCTTGCCCGTCATCATCCCGATCATCACCCCGCCAATCAGACCGGGGCCGGAGGTGGCGGCTACCGCAGACAGGTCATTGAAAGTACAATGGGCCTGCTCCAGCGCCTGTTTGATCAGACGGTCCAGATGGGTGATATGAGACCGGGCGGCAATTTCCGGTACTACCCCGCCGTAGGGTCTGTGCTCCTCGATTTGGGACAGAACAATATTGGACAATATCCTGCCGTCACCACTGACTACGGCGGCAGCGGTTTCATCGCAGCTGCTTTCCAGGCCAAGCACCCGTATATTTTTATCCCTGTCCGGCATTATTTATAGCATCGCCTTTAATTTTATTCTAAAACCAATTATATATTCAAAACACTATTATAGTAAGGCATATGCCTGTGCAAGACAGCAATAATAATGAAATCTCAGTCCGTATCGGCACAAGGGGTAGTCCATTGGCTCTGGTACAGGCCCAAGAGGTGAAGGAGCGACTGATCCTTGCCCATGATCACTTATCCGAAGACAGGATCGAGATTGTGGTTATGTCTACCCAAGGCGACCGTATCGTGGACCGGGCACTGGCTGATATTGGCGGCAAGGGCTTATTCACCGAGGAAATCGAAGCAGCGTTACTGAATGGTGATATAGATATAGCCGTCCATTCCTTAAAAGATATGCCAACCATATTAGACATTGGCCTTGAACTTGCCTGTTATCTGGAACGGGAAGATGCCAGAGATGCCTTTATTTCTGCTAATGCCTGCTCTTTACAGGAATTGCCCTCTGGAGCCGTCATCGGGTCAGCTTCACTGCGCCGTCAAGCCCAAACTCTGGCACTGCGCCCTGATGTCAAGCTAGTGACTTTTCGCGGAAACGTGCAGTCCCGCCTGAAAAAAATTGATAATAATATTGTCGATGCCACCTATCTGGCCATGGCCGGACTGAACCGCCTTGGTTTGAAAGATCCCCGAATACACCCCATTGAGATTGAAGATTTTTTACCCGCCGTTGCTCAGGGCGCCATCTGCATTGAAATCGCCAGTCATAATGACAAGGCGCGACAATTACTCAGTCCACTCAATCACCCACAGACTGAAATTTGCGTCCGGGCTGAGCGGGCGATGCTGAAAATTCTTGACGGCTCCTGCCGCACTCCAATCGCGGGATACGCCACTGCTGATAAGGGTAATATTACCCTGAAAGGTCAACTTTCCCTTCCCGATGGCAGTGAAAGTCATTGCTTCACAGCAAGTGGGGCAGACCCGGAGCAGCTTGGCACATATGTTGGCCAGCATTTAAGGGATCAGGCCGGTGAAGAATTTTTCAAGAAACTGCACGCAGGATTATAGATGTATTTTCTGCTCACCCGACCAGAAGAGGACAGTCGCGCTATAGCGCAAACCCTGACCCGTCTTGGCCATCAGGTTCATTGCGCGCCCCTGCTCCATATGGATTATTATGACCGACCTGAAATTGTCTTAGCCGACTTTCAGGTATTGCTGTTCACCAGTGCAAATGGCGTCCGCGCATTTATCAGAATCAGCCAAAGCCGAAATATTCCCTGTTATACGGTTGGCGACGCCACGGCGGCAGAAGCAACCAAGGCCGGATTTCACACGGTCATTAGTGCAGGTGGCGATGTCAGTAAGCTTGCCGCTCTTGTAATAACGAAACTGTCTCCTGACGCCGGACGCCTGTTGCATATTTCGGGCAAAGACACGGCTGGCAATCTGGCGGGCCAGCTTGAAAAGGCCGGGTTTCAGATCACCAGCCAGCAACTTTATCAGGCAACAAAGTCAAGCGGCCTCTCCCCGGCAGCCATTGATCTGATAAAATCCGGCAGAATCAGTCATATGCCGTTTTTTTCGCCGCGGACGGCCAGGGCCTTTGTCACGCTTGCCAAGGCCGCCAAGATACAACCCTCTTTAACAAAAATTTCCGCGCTTTGTCTTAGTTCTGCCGTATCTGATGTGATAAGCTGCCTTAATTGGCAAAATATATTAACTGCAGAACACCCGGATCAAAGTCATCTGTTCAAATTGATTAACGTCAAGCTAGAGGAAAATCGGCAATGACCGAAAAAACATCACCCCCGAAAAAAGCCGATAGTAATAAAAATGCGCGGGAAATCATCGCTGAACGCAAGACCAATCAACAACAGACCGCACCGGAAAAAGCAGATAAAGCCAATTGGTCTTTACGCATTCTTCTGATTATAGTCATTTTTTTATTGGGATCGAGTGCCGCCATATACTTCCTGCCCACCCTTAAGGACCGAATTCCAGTCATAGCCAGTTGGGTTGGAGAAGCCCCCGCATCCGAATCTGATTCTCACTTGGCTGAGAAAATAGCTGCACTGGAAAACAGGCTCACCATACAGGATGCTGATATTCAGGCTTTGAAAGCGGCGGATGAAAATCTCTCCGCTCCAGACCCGCTACTGCTGGACCGGCTGGATAAGCTGGAGCAGGCAGAAGACAAACAAGACGATATATCCCAATCTGCCCGAATTGACATGCTGCTTGGCCGGATGAGTCAGCTGGAAGCCTCATTCGTACCCCTGAGCAAAGGTTTGGCAGACGCGCAGGAAGTCCGCCTTGAACGATCACAATTGGCAACAACGGCAACCGAACATGCCGAACAATTGAGCAACATGGAAACTCGGCTGAGCAAGGTCGAAGATTTTGCCGCCCGGGATAATAGTGGTGCCCTGATTGCATTCCGCATCGGGGAGCTAAGGCGCAAGATCACTTCCGGTGAGCCATATGATGCGGAAATTGACGCGCTTAAGGCCATGATGTCTCATGGCTCATTTGCCCTTGATGATCAGATCACGGAGGCAATAAGCTGGCTCAGCCAACATAAAGAGGGTATTGTGAGCGCAGATAATCTGCGCGGTCAGTTTGATAATCTGATCCCGACCCTGATTCGGGCCAAATCAAGCCATATCGATGATCCCTGGTGGACCCGGGCCTATAACAGCACCAAAAACCTTATTATGGTGCGGAAAACGGATAATACAGCGGGGGAAAACCTGGACAATATCATTGCCAAAGCCCATCAGATGCTGACACGGCTTGATCTGAAACAAGCCCTGACCCATCTGGAGCAACTTCCGGCCAATGTACGGGAAATGCTCGAAGTCTGGATCATGCAGGCTGAGATATATTTGCAGGCAGAGGATGAACTCAGACGCCTGGAAAGCCTCACCGCAGGTTATTATCTGGAACCCGAAGCTCCTGCGGATTCTGAGGAGAAACCCTTATGATCCGGCTTGGTTTTTATTTTTTTCTTGCCATACTTCTCGCCCTTGGGGCGGTATGGTTTGCCAACCATCCGGGCAGCTTGCTGCTTAACTGGCGGGGCTGGGAAGTTCGCATGTCCATGGCCATATTCTCTTTGCTCGTCTTTCTTTATACTGTTCTGTGCTGGTATCTGTTTAAGCTATACCGATGGTTCAGGAGCGATAACCCGCTGACAAGTCCCAAAAGAATGGCCAGCCGCCGTGAAAAAGGCTTGGCAGAGCTTGATCTCGGCTGGTCGGCTCTGGCGGTCCATGACAAGGCCGCCGCCCTCAAACATGGCAAAAAAGCACTGTCGTTGTTGCCCGCAAATAATGGACCATATCGGCTTTTGTTAAAGGCCAATGGCGATAAAAAATATCTCAGCCAGTTGAATGAAGATCCGGGCAGCCAAATGCTGGCCCTCAAATTCAAACTGGACCGGGAACTTAAAGAAAAAAATAATGCCGCTGCCCATGAAATACTTCAGCAAATGCAGAAAATAAGCCCCGATAATACGTGGATAGGCCAAAAGATTTTTGACAGCCTGACCCGGCTCGGCAATTGGGCAGAAGCGGGTCAGGAATTAGCAAAGCTTGCCAAAGCCAAAACTCTGGATGCTCACGAACATAAACGGCTTGATGCTATAGTTTGTTATTGTCAGGCACTGGATGGTGATATTGCCGGTCAGAAAAAAACCGCCAGAAGCTTTGCCGAACAGGCCCTGAAAAAAGATCCAACCTTCATCCCCGCCGCATTGCTACTTGGTCGCCATCATCTGGCAGAGGGCGATAAAGGCAAGGCCGGGAAAGTGATGGAAAATATCTGGAAGCTGGCTCCCCACCCTGACCTGGCCCAGTTTTTCCTGAAACTTGAGCCCATGGAAAGTCCCAGCGAAAGATACCGCCGTATCCAGAAATTTGTCCATCTGAATGCCGACCATCCCCATAGTCTGCATCTACTGGCAAAGATCGCGCTGGATACGGAAAATTGGGCTGGCGCCAAGCAGTCACTTGACAAGCTTGTCGATGGTGAAAGGGCCTCACGTGAAAGCTACCATTTGCTGGCCCAACTGGAAAGGCTGCAAAAGCAGGATGAAAAAGCCGCAGAAGCTTTCACGTCCCAAGCCGTTAATGCCGCGCACGACCCCACTTGGAAATGTGATATCTGCAATACTGCCAGAGAAAATTATAGTGCCACCTGCACAACCTGCCATACATTTGGTGGCATCAGGTGGCAACAATCAATGTAACAGAACCATCAGCATTTAAGCGTGGCTAGGCAGACAAGGCGATGTGTATATTTGCACATGAGACGAAGTCTAACGCTGTCCACGGTTGAAGGCTGACGGTTCTAGATTTATTTGCCCGCCAGATTCCGGTAATCAATGACCCGCTTGGCCTTACCTGCGGAACGCGGAATACCGCCCGGTTCCCGGATGTCTATCTTGGTGGTAACGCCGCACAGGTTTTTAATGTTTTTCTTTAATTCGTCAGCAATATGTGACCTGCTGTGATCATCAGAAAATTCAGGCCTGGCTTCGGCCACCACCGTCAATTCATCCATAACCTTTGGCCGACGGATTTCGCAGAAATAATGGGGTGTCAGTCGTTCATCCCGGCAGATAATTTCCTCGATTTGTGTCGGAAATACATTAACACCGCGAATGATCATCATATCATCTGAGCGGCCAAATATCCGCGCCATGCGCCGCATATGGGACAAAGAACCGGGCAATAATCTGGTCAGGTCGCGGGTTCGGTATCGGATGATGGGGAAAGCTTCCTTGCATAATGATGTGAAGACCAATTCACCCTCTTCCCCGTCCGGTAATACCTCGCCCGTTTCAGGGTTGATAATCTCGGGATAAAAAAGATCTTCCCATATGGTCAGTCCGTCCTGAGTTTCGGCAAATTCCGACCCAACCCCCGGCCCCATAATTTCAGACAGGCCGTAAATATCAACTGCCTTAATATCAAAACGCCGCTCGATCTCTTTCCGCATTTCCTCGGTCCAGGGTTCCGCACCATGAAGGCCAATCTCAAGGGAAGTGGTACGTGGATCAATGCCCTTTTTGTCAAAAGCATCGGCCAGAGCCAGCATATAAGACGGCGTTACCATAATGATACGTGGCTTGAAATCCATAATCAGCTGGATTTGGGAATCAGTTGCCCCGCCCGATGCGGGCACCACCGTGCAACCCAGCCGTTCCGCACCGTAATGCGCCCCAAGCCCGCCGGTAAAAAGACCGTAACCATAGGCCACATGAACCATATCCCCCGGTCGCCCCCCGGCAGCCCGGATACTACGGGCAAAAACTTCGGCCCAGACATCAATATCCTGTGCGGTATAACCAACAACAGTAGGTTTTCCCGTGGTACCGCTTGAGGCATGAATACGGGAAAGTTTGTCGGTTGGAACCGCAAAAAGACCAAAGGGATAATTATCTCTAAGGTCTTGTTTTACGGTGAAGGGGAATTTTGCCAGATCAGCAAGCGATTGGAGGTCATCTGGATGAACGCCTTTTTCATCAAAGGCCTGCTTATTAAATGCCACATTATCGTAAGCATGTTTGAGCGACCATTTCATACGTTCTAGTTGTTTGGCGGCTATTTCGTCCTTGCTGGCATATTCAAACCCGTTAATCCCTGCAAACATTGTCATGTTATTTTTCCCTGTATTTTACTTACCCTGTATTTTAGGCGTATTTAACTCCCCTTGCAAGGTCCACGCCCGCCTGTAGCGCATCCAT
>JAJFIP010000127.1 GCA_021774875.1 Emcibacter sp. | reverse complement strand
CAGTAGATAAATAGCACGGTTTGCTAGTTGGAATTCAAGTAGACGAAAGCCCGCATCCCCTATCAACAGACCGAATAAGACGAAGACCATCGGCGCTGTTACGACACTCTGCCGCAATCGCGCCGAAACAAGACCGAAGAGAATGATTCCCAGGGCGACAATTGCGACAGATTTTATATCCATGAGCGATTACCCGATGCGTCGCGGTTGCATTGAACGGTTGGGATGTATCAGTAGCAGATGGTTGTGCGGAACAGGTTCCCATTCCGGCTTGTCGTTGAGTGACTCGGTAGCAACAATTACCGACGATGCTCGGTTACCGCCTTAAATCATCCGGCAGACTCCCTCTTCGCAGTATTTGCCGGTAGACGTGTACAGACTAGAGCTTTCTGCGTCGCCTGTATGTAAAGAACGAGTCAGCGCATAGCGAATTGAACTCCCAACACGGCTTCGCGCCACCGTGGGACAGGTTAAAATCTCGCCCCACAGTGACAGCTTGGCGCAGTCCTGACCTGCACGGTCAGATTAAGTCTTAACTATTACAGATTACTTTTTTCCTGATTCGTGATGGTGTTTACCACCGCCGCCAGGCTTTGTCGCGCAGACAAACATTGCGTCATCACCGCAATTCGAGCAGACGTGGTTCACTTCCTCGCTCTTTCCTTTGCCTTTACCAGT
The DNA here is from genome assembly GCA_021774875.1 of Emcibacter sp. Taxonomy (GTDB): domain Bacteria; phylum Pseudomonadota; class Alphaproteobacteria; order Sphingomonadales; family Emcibacteraceae; genus Paremcibacter. The sequence goes on along the minus strand of JAJFIP010000127.1, from coordinate 2,209 downwards.
ACCAACGACCGTGACACTACCCCCACAAGCAGCACATTTGTGCTTTTGGCCAATAGTCAGCATTTTGACATGCGATTTGTCCTTAGTCACATGATGGACCATCACATGCTTGCACATGCTACACGCCATGGCAATCGAGTCTCCCGGCTTCAGAGCTTCCGCCTCTGCTTGGGTCTTGATGTGGTTCATATGGACCGCATGATGCCCATGATGCTCATCATGTTTTTTGTCATCTGCTTGGGCTGCAACGGACCACCACACCCCAAACGTAATGGCGAGTGCAAGTCCCGAGGTGAGGCTAATTTTGCTGATCAGGGGGTTTTTCTTTGTCATGAGCATGACTCCTTCATTATTAATTGAGGATAAACATGGTGTTCTGAACGTGCATTGTGAGTGTGCTTTCTTTATCTCTCCTTTTATAGTCTATTGTGTACTAGGAGAATCATGTAATATCTACGAACTGGCTCATCGTACCGAAGCCGTTCGGAACACATTTGGGACATTCGCCCGATGCGTGATAACTAAACTCCGTCGATTTCTTTTTCGTTTTTTCATCAGTCTGGTCCTTCTACGTGATAAGAGAGTTATTCCTCAAGAATCGTGATCTTTCCCGAATCCACGTAGTGCTCTGCGCCGACAATCTTGACGTTCTTGGTCTTGATCGCCCGAATTTGATCTAGCAACATTTGAAGTTCCGGCGGCGCACGTGAATCGCTACAGTCGGGTACCGTGGCGAACGGTTTTTGCTTGGCGAGAAATCGTGCCCGCCACTTCGCAAGATTGTGCTCGTGGGTGGATTTCTCGTCGTCGTAGCGGCGGTTACCTTGCTTCAACCGCGCGAGTGTCTCGTCGGACGCAAGAAAGAAGGCATTGGGGGCGCCGCCGGCCATTGCAAAACATTCAATGTCTTTGAAATGTTTCAGGTCGAACAATATGCGGATTTGTCCATATTTGTTAATCATTTGCTCTGTACGAGTGACGAACTGGTAATCATCTTCGGTGGTCAGCTTACCGCTTGTTCGTATTGCCACCAACTTTCCATCCTGGTCTTCAAGAAATTCGACAGCCATTTCACACCTTTTTTCCCGTAAGTGATGACTTAGTTTTGGTTGCCCGCACCCGTCGTGTTATGATCCGGAGGTAAGTTTCCTACGAGCGTTTGTCGTTGTTCGCCTGTGAGGACTCTGGCTGCTTCACCGACGGATCGGATGTAGGCGATCCGCTTGTCGCTACGGAGTTTTTCGATTTCACGAATCTTGGTCTCAATCTTGGCCGCGACGGGCGCGTTGGAACTGGTTAACACCCATAGTTCCTGCTCCGCCTGCGAGATCCAGCGGTCAAACGTGGCCTGACCCAACAACACCTTTTCCTTGATTTGATTCAGCTTTACTTGTTGTTCTTGAGTCAACGTGATGTGCTGCGAATGGTCGAGAAAAAAACTGGTGGCGCCAATGTGATAGATGTGCGATGCGCCGGCAAACCCAGGTAATGCCGACGGCATCTGCATCTGCCCCATGCCTTTCATCTGTCCCATCATCGCCATGCCCGACATTCCTCTGTCACTCATCATCCCCATTCCAGACATTCGCTGCCCGGACATCGCTGCCATGCCCATGCCAACTTTTTTTTCCATACCTTTACCCATCATGCCCTTCATCGAACCGCTTTGCATATCGGAGCCCATTTTGCCATCGTGCTTTTGCTTTAACGCCGTTTCGAGTTTGGCCACTTTGGTTTGTAAGTCTCGAATTTGAGCGGCTAACGATTGGTCACCGGTGGCTGACCTGCCTGAAGTGTGATTCGTGTGAGGACTACCTTTCGCCGTGGAGCTTTGTGCGCTGACTGCCCTCGAAATGGTAAGGCTCAATAAGAAAAGGCCTGCGACCGAAATTAATACAATGTGAAAATTATTGATCCCTGTGACATTCTTCATTAAAGCGTTCCTTGTTCAAGTGATTATTTTAACTGAGAATCTTGCCGACGCATGCAAATGATCGTTACTCGTGCGGGCTGTGGCGACTATTGTGTCCGCCGTGTAGTTCACGTCCTCCTGGGCCCATGCGATGATGTCCTTGCATCTCTTGCCACATCGTTCCATGTGACTGGCTTCCACTCCAGCATCGATTCCAGGCAAACTGTTGGCGATGCTGCGGGTGGTCGCTAGTCTGTAGCCAACCATGGTGAATGCCTCCGCCGCGCACCCAATCTG
>JAJFIP010000126.1 GCA_021774875.1 Emcibacter sp. | reverse complement strand
TGCGCGCTGGTCGCCATTCTCGATGCGGACAAGGAGGGTTTTTTGCGTTCCGAAACCTCACTGATCCAGACCATAGGCCGCGCCGCCCGCAATGTGGATGGCAAGGTAATACTCTATGCCGATAAGATCACCCGCAGCATGAAAGCGGCACTGGATGAAACTGACCGGCGGCGTGAAAAACAGACGGCCTATAACAAAGAGCATGACATAACGCCCGAAAGCATCAGGAAATCAATTGGAGATATTATTGACAGCGTGGCAGAGGGTGATCATGTGCTGGTGCCATTGGATGTGGATGGTAATCATATGGTTGGCCATAATCTGAAAGCATACATCGTGGATTTAGAAAGGCAAATGCTGGAAGCGGCGGGTAATCTTGAATTTGAAGAAGCCGCCCGCCTTCGCGATGAGGTCAAACGGCTGGAAGATCATGAACTGGGTGTTACCGCAGAACATCCCGTTGGCAAACATCTGTCATCAGGCCGGTCAACAGCAGGTCAGCCCGGCACCCGTCAATACCGCCGTAAAAGCAATAAAGCGGTTTCGCGAAAATTTTAAATTTTCACATTGATTTAAAAACTCGCACACCTTATAGCTTCGGCATCGGTTTTCAACTATGATAGCCGCACTTGCCGGAATGTGGCGCAGCCTGGTAGCGCACTTCGCTGGGGGTGAAGGGGTCGCAGGTTCGAATCCTGTCATTCCGACCAAATATAAACCGCTGGTTCTTATGGGCCAGCGGTTTTTTCTTATTCGTGATTCAGGTATTTTTAAGCTTTGACACATTAACTTTTCACAAATTCTATGCTATGTGATTTCCATGAAAAAATATCATATCATCGACACCGCTTCCATCCAGATATAATCCGGCAAGCTATTTGGCTTTATTTTCGATTTACCATGAGTTATCGGGACGTCGAAGAATTATTGGCCGGACGGGGCATTGAAGTCAGCTATGAGACGGATTACAGGTGGGTTCTTAAGTTTGGACCAGAATATGCCAGGCGCATCAGAAAACGCAGGCCGCTACCCCATACTGAGTGGTTTCTAGATGAAGTGTTCGTCAAGATTGGTGGAAAACCCATGTATCTCTGGCGCGCCGTTGACGGAGAAGGCGAAGTCCTGGATGTCTTGGTGCAAAAGCGCAGAAATAAAAGGGCTACTCTAAAACTTCTCAGAAAGTTACTTCAAAATCAAGGTATTCCGCCAACAAAGATCGTGACCGATAAATTGAGATCCTACGGTGCCGCGCTCAGAGAGTTAGACATAGAGAATCTGCATGATACAACCAACAGGCTGAACAATAGAGCAGAAAGTTCCCACGTTCCCATTCGGCGACAAGAAAGAAATATGCAACGGTTTAAGTCTCATAAATTTGCTCAGGTTTTTCTTTCAATTTACGGCTCAATTTACAACCTCTTCAACACTCAACGACATCTCATTTCAAGACAAACACCAAGAACATTACGGTCAACCGCAATGATTGAACGGAACCTTGTGACCAATGCTGCTTGATCTAGACTTAAGTTGAAATTTCTTCGCCTTCAATAAGTTAATGTGACAGAGCCTCATAAACTTATTGACAGCTACACTTTACTAAAGTATTTTATCTTCCTTACTGATCAATTAGTAAGGAAGATAAAGTAGCAATGATAGCTAGAATGATAGGATTTTACCTGAAGGGTATAACCTGATAATATTATTTTCGTTATTTCCTAGAAAAATTATTTAAAGTCTCTTAAGGGAAAATAAATGAAAAACAAGCGTATTGCAAATGATACTTGCCAGGAAATAATCAATTCAACCCTCTCCGCAATGGCGGAAGACGGCATAGCTAATCTAACAACGAAATCGATTAGCAAGCGTGCCGATGTTTCTACGGCTGCAATTCATTATTTTTTCGAGACAAAAGATAATTTAATTTATAATTCTTTTGTATTTATAATAAAAAGTATTCGTTTGGATATGCTTGCAGCACGCAAGGAGCAGACTGATCCATTCATGCGGATCAGAGGTGCGGTAGAGGCGCATTTTTCTGCCACACATATGTCTGAGCAGGCGGCTTATATCTGGCCCCAACTTTGGGTTCACGCTGGGTGTGATGTCCGAACAGCGCGATTGGTCAGGGTTTTTGGTGCGCGCATGGTTTCCAATTTTACTTATGATTTATGCGATGCGGGTATGGAACGCCGTGATGCCCGTCTTGCTGCCATAGAACTTCGTGCTTTGGTGGTAGGGCTTTGGCTTGAAAAACAAGTAACAAAATATGCGGCTCTTGGGGAGCGTAGAGAAGTCTTTGATCGTGTTCTTGCCAGACTGGCAGAGCAGTCAAATAAAAACAAAAAATGAGTGGTATGAAGAATAAAGCCCGCGTTGTGGTGATCGGCGGTGGTGTCGTCGGTGTATCAACGCTTTATCATCTGGTGAAAAAGGGCTGGAGCGATGTGGTTTTAGTTGAACGGCATGAGTTGACATCCGGTTCCACTTGGCATGCAGCGGGGCTTTTGCCATTATTTAATATGAGCTATTCCGTTGGTCAACTGCATAAATATTCCGTCGACCTTTATAGCAGGCTGGAAGCGGAAACCGGGCAGGATGTGGGCCTGAGAACAGTATCAAACATCCGACTGGCCACCAATCAGGACCGCATGGATGAATATCACCAATACGCTGGCGTCGCCCAGACCATAGGGGTGAAGGTTCAATTTCTAACACCGGAAGAGGTCATTGACCTATGGCCTTTCGCAGTAAAGGATGGCTTGATTGGGGCTATGGTTCACCCTGACGATGGTTATGTTCAGCCTGCTGACCTGACACAGGCATTTGCCATTGGCGCAAGGGCTGGCGGGGCTAAAATTTACCGGGGAACTTCTGTTGAGGCTATAGAGCAACTGCCCAGCGGAGAATGGAAAGTCTCCACCGATAAAGGCGACATCTTATGTGAACATGTGGTTTCAGCAACTGGAAACTTCGCCCGCCAGACCGGGGAAATGATCGGCCTTGATATTCCCGTCATCCCGGTAGAGCATCAATATATTGTCACCGAATCCCACCCTGAAATTCAGGCGCGCAGAGAAAAAGGCCTGCCGGAATTAGGTGTGCTGCGGGAATCTGATGGCTCCTGGTATATGCGTGAAGAGGGCGGCGGACTGCTTCTTGGCCCTTATGAAAAAGGCGCACCGGCCTGTTATGTGGATGGCCCAGAAAAATCAGCCGAATATGAGCTGTTTCAGGAAGATATTGACCGGCTGATCCCCCATATTGAAAGTGCCATCAATCGGGTGCCAATCTTTGAAGATCTGGGTATCAAAAAAGCTTACAATGGTGCAATTGCATATACCCCAGACGGTAATCCCATTGTCGGACCCGCATGGGATAAGAAAAATTTCTGGCTCAATGAAGGTCATAGTTTTGGCATTACAGCAGCTGGTGGTGCTGGATGGCAATTGGCGGAATGGATTGTTGAGGGCGAACCAACAGTTGATATGCTGGGTGTTGATCCGCGCCGTTTCGGGGAATATGCCTGTAAGTCATATTTGATTGAGAAAAATGAAGAGGCCTATGCCGATGTTTTCTCCATTCATTACCCCGATGAAGAACGCAGGGCCGCCAGACCCCTGAGAACCGCCCCCTGTTATGATCGTATGAAAGCACGCGGTGCGGTATTTGGTCAATTATTTGGCTGGGAACGGCCCAACTGGTTTGCCCCGAAGGGTGTGGCACAGGAAGACCATTGGTCCTTTCGCCGGTCAGGCTGGTTTGAACAAGTGGGCAATGAATGCAAGAATGTGCAGAAAAATGTTGGGCTGCTGGATATGACCGCCTTTGCCAAATGCCGCATTACCGGCACGGGTGCCAAGGCTTTTCTAAATCATATTCTGGCCAATAAGATGCCGGTGAAAATCGGGCGGGTGGGACTTGCCCACGGGCTTACAGAGCGCGGCGGTGTCCATTCAGAATTTACTGTGCAGCGGGAAAGTGAACAAAGTTATTATTGTGTCTCTGCCGGGGCCTATCAGCGTCTTGACCATGACTGGTTGAAAAAACTCATGCCAACGGATGGATCGGTACAGTTTCAGGACTTGACCAATAGTATGGGCGTTTTTGTTGTCGCCGGACCAAAAGCAAGGGATCTATTGCAACCCTTATGCGGGGCCGATTTATCGAATAAGTCCTTCCCGTGGCTCACCGGACAGGAAACCACCATAGGGTTCGCACCAGTTAAGCTGATACGGGTTAACTTTGTCGGCGAATTGGGTTGGGAAATTCATCATGGCATAGAATATCAGAACCATATTTTTGATGCATTGTTTAAGGATGGTGATAAACACGGGCTTCAACCCTTCGGAATCCGGGCCATGGATAGCATGCGGGTCGAAAAATCATACCGTCTGGTCGGGCCGGAGATGTCCATTGAATATTCAGCCTACGAGTCCGGTCTTGGACGTTTTGTTTCCACCCAAAAGGAAGAAAATTACATTGGCCGTAAAAACCTCATGGCGTGGAAAGAGCGCGGTGCTGATAATGCTTTCGTGACAATGGAAGTGTTTGGTGTGGCTGATGCCGATGCCCTGGGCAATAATCCGATCTATAAGGATGGCAAAGTTATAGGCCGGGCCACCTCTGGCAATTACGGTTTCCGGCTTGGCAAGTCATTGGCTTTAGCCATGGTTCGTCCTGAATTTTCTGAAGTGGGGACTGATCTTGAAATTGATATTCTTGGTGAAATCTATCAGGCCAGAATCATTGAGGAAAGCCCTTATGACCCTGCCAATGAGCGTTTGCGGTCTTAAAGGGAGGTAGAATATGAAATATTCAGCCCTATCTCTATTGACCAATGCTTTTAGCGGTCATAAGAAATGGCCGCTGCAATGGCCAGATGCCACGCCTAAAAAATCCTATGATGTCATTATCGTTGGCGGCGGCGGACATGGGCTTGGGGCCGCCTATTATCTAGCGAAAAAGCATGGTATTACCAATGTGGCAGTTATAGAAAAGGGCTGGCTTGGCGGCGGCAATACCGGACGCAATACCACCATTATCCGTTCCAACTATCTCTATGATGAAAGTGCACGGATTTATGACCATGCGGTTGATCTGTGGGATGGGCTGTCTCAGGAGATTAATTACAACGTTATGTTTTCAAAACGCGGGGTATTGATGCTGGCCCATTCCGTACACGATGTGCAGAGCTTTCAACGTCATATTCATGCCAACCGCCTGAACGGCGTTGATAACCGCTGGCTGAGCACGGAAGAAGCCAAGGCCTTCTGCCCACCGCTTAATATTTCCAAGGACGCCCGTTATCCCATTTTGGGCGCAGCCCTGCAACAGCGAGCGGGAACGGCACGCCATGATTCCGTAGCATGGGGCTATGCCCGGGCAGCAGCAGCCCTCGGGGTTGATATTATTCAAAACTGTGCAGTCACCGGCATAAAACGCGGCCCAGACGGGGCGGTAAAGGGCGTTGAAACTGAACGTGGCTTCATTGGGACCAAAAAAATTGGTGTTTCGGCGGCGGGCAACAGTTCCGTCATTATGGAGATGGCCGGACTTCGCTTCCCACTGGAAAGCTATCCATTGCAGGCTTTAGTCTCTGAACCTGTCAAGCCAGTGATGCCGTGCGTAGTGATGTCAAACTCTGTTCATGCCTATATCAGCCAGTCCGACAAAGGCGAATTAGTGATCGGGGCGGGTACGGATCAATATGTCTCTTATTCCCAGCGTGGTGCTCTACATATTATTGAAGAAACTCTGGCTTCAATTTGTGAAATTTTCCCACTATTCAAACGTATGCGTATGTTACGATCATGGGGTGGCGTGGTGGATGTAACCCCTGACCGTTCGCCCATACTCGGCAAAACACCTGTGTCCGGCCTATATGTCAATTGCGGCTGGGGCACGGGCGGTTTTAAAGCCACGCCGGGAGCCGCAGACCTGCTTGCCCATACCATTGCCAAGGATGAACCACATCCGATCAATGTACCCTATAACCTAGAACGTTTTACTGGTGGACGGCTTATCGACGAAGCGGCTGCAGCTGCTGTCGCCCATTAGGAGAAAGCTATGCTGTTGATCAGATGCCCCTACTGCGAAGAAGACAGACCGGAGATTGAATTTTCTTACGGCGGGGAAGCTCACATTGCCCGACCCCTGAACCCGGATGAGCTCAGTGATGAACAATGGGCAGAATATCTGTTCATCCGAAGCAACCGGCGCGGCCTGCATCATGAACGCTGGCTTCATGCCCATGGTTGTGCCCGGTTTTTCAACGCCCTGCGCGATACCGTCAGCGATAAATTTGAAATGACCTATAAAATGGGTGAGCCTAGAGCACAGGTGAAGAAATGACCCTTTATCGCAAAGCGGGATATGGCCGGATTAATCGGAGCAAGCCTATCAGCTTCTCTTTTGACGGCAAAATATATTCAGCCTTTGACGGCGATAGTCTGGCCTCCGCCCTGCTGGCCCACGGCGTGCATCTGGTAGCGCGATCTTTTAAATATCATAGGCCACGGGGATTTTTAAGTGCCGGATCCGAAGAACCCAACGCCCTTGTTACCTTTGTGCGGGGGCGGGGGCGCATTACGCCAAATGTGCGGACGACGACGCTGGAATTGTTTGATGGCCTTGCGGCCCATTCCCAAAATAGATGGCCTAGTCTAAAATTTGATATGGGCGCGATAAATGACTTGTTTTACATGTTTTTTCCCGCAGGATTTTATAATAAAACCTTCATGTGGCCCAAGTCATTCTGGGATAGGTTTTATGAGCCTGTAATTCGTAAAATGGCCGGGCTTGGCCCCGCACCAACCGACGAAGATGCGGATCACTATGCCAGCCTCTATTCCCATTGTGAAACCCTGATTATCGGTGCTGGCCCTGCGGGTATTGCGGCCGCTCTTGCCGCTTCCGAAAAACCGGGACGGGTCATTCTGGCCGATGAACAGAATGAATTTGGTGGCTCTCTGCTATCCACCCCGAATATGGTGATTAACGGCATTCCCGCATGGCAGTGGCTTGAAGACAGTTTGTCAATTTTAGCCGCCTGTGACAATGTCACTCTACTGACGCGCACAACCGTTATTGGCTATTACCATGATAATTTTCTCGGGGCTGTCGAGCGCATTACAGACCATGAGAAGGACATAAATCCGAACAAGCCAAGAGAACGTCTGCACCGGATCCGTGCCGGAAAAGTGGTTCTGGCGACAGGTGCCATAGAACGGCCCCTTGTCTTTCAGGGTAATGACCGGCCCGGTGTGATGCTAGCCTCTGCTGCCCGCATTTATTTAAACAGATACGGCGTCACTGTAGGTGAAAAAATTGCGCTCGTCACCTGCCATGACAGTGGTTATGAAGTGATTTTTGATCTTGCCGATGCCGGAATTTCAATCGCCGCCATTTTAGACGCGCGCGATCAGGTTTCCGATAAAATCATCGAGGGCGCCAAGGCGCGAGGTCTTGAAGTCCGCACTGGAACAATTGTCAGTGATACGTTTGGAAAATTCAGGGTAAACAGCCTGCGGTCGGCTAAAGTTGAGGCCGGGAAAATCATCGCGACCGAGAATATTGCCTGTGATTGCCTG
>JAJFIP010000125.1 GCA_021774875.1 Emcibacter sp. | reverse complement strand
CTGTTTCTCGTGATGAAGTATTCCTCTCCGGTAAAGGCGAAACATCTCGGATTGTTTCATTCTCTGAATCGAGTTCTGGACGACCAATGTTCAAAACGCGCTGGAGAAATCGGCAGATTCGCAATACCTTTAACGTGGCCGTCGAACATGGAGGCTACTTGTATTCGTTCAGTTCCAGATTCCTAGCTTGTGTGAATGCAGAAACGGGCAAGATCGCCTGGAAATCTCGATTTCCAGGCGACGGCTTCCTTTCGCTCGCGGGTGACAAGCTGATAGTGATGAGTAAGCTCGGCAGCTTGCACGTCGTCAAAGCAACTCCCGATCGGTACGAAGAATTAGCGAGCATGAAGCTGTTCGAGGATTTGTCCTGGACTCATCCCAGCATTGCAGGAGACTCAATTTTTGTGAGGAGTTTAGGAGAAGTGGCCTGTATTGACGTGCTTCCAAACCAGGGACAACAGATGGCCCACTTCGACTCAGAGCAAAAAGTGGGCCCAAATTTTGCTCGTTTTCTAAGCGAGGTCAACCTCTCACCGGACAAGGATAAAGACGCTGTAGTCCAAAGATTCCTCGCGCAAAACAAAACGTCGCCCATAATTGAAGGAGATATTGCACACTTTGTCTACACCGGCTCTGGCAAAGAAATCTCTATGGCGAGTGGTCTTTTTGGAGCGCGGCAAGAACGAAATATGACGCACGTTAAAGGAACACACCTATACTATTTAGCCGTTCAAGTCCCAACGGACATGCGAGCAAATTATGTGCTGCTCGTTGATTTCAATGAGCAATTGGATCCACGGAATTCAAATAGTACCTTAAGCTGGGTGTACGGCAAGGACATGGAAATGAGATTTCTGCGTGGAGGCAAGCCACTTCCCATGTCGTGGTTCGCTATGCCACAGTGGAAAGCGCCTCAGATCCAAGTTCACCCGGATCCCAAACTTGCAGGCCGTCTTGAAAACCGTTCGGTGGATAGCAAGCACGTCAAAGAACAAGTAACTATGAGTGTCTATCTTCCTCCTGGTTATGCGACAAATGAAAAACGCTATCCGGTAGTGTATTTACACGATGGCGATGCCGCTCAGAAATTTGCCCATTACGTGAATGTAGTGGATGGCTTAATTTCGAGTGGGCAACTTTCCCCGTTGATACTTGTTGTCATCAATCGCGAATTTAACCTCTTCAAGGGTGCGGCTGGATATGCCGAGATGTTTCGCGATGAGCTCATACCGGCCATCGATAAGAATTACCTCACCATTACCAATCGTTCTTCTCGGTCGAGCGTGGGCGGGGGATTTGGTTCATTCTACGCACTGCTATGCGGCCTTGCTGCTCCAGATCTGGTCGGATCTGTTGGCTGCCATTCGCTCTACATGTTCGACATGATGGGACCAATGATTGACCCACTGCTGGCTAGGCCAACGACACAACCGCTCAATATCTATGTCGAGTGGGGGCGATACGATCTTGCGAATAATGTGGAGAATTGGGACATGGGAAAAATGGCTCAGAAAATGGGAGAAAAGCTACAGAAGAATGGGCATAATATCTATGGAGGACAAGTCAACGACACAACCGGCTGGTCAAGCTGGAAGAATCGGATTGGCATCGTCCTGAAGCACACCCTCAACCAATAGGTGATGCGTGAAGGCTGATAAGTGAGCCATCGGAATCTATCGCATCTACAAGGAGAATAGCTTGTCAGTTCAGCAAAAACGTCTACTGACCTTGTAGTGGACTCGCGCTTGTAAGATCTGCCAATGAGTGTGTAATTCTGGTGACAGGTGCTTACGAAAACAGCTTGCCAGCTTGTATGACTCCCCCAAATTCACCTAAAGTTTGTTTGGCATACGTTTTGCTTAAGTCCGTACACGTTGAGCAACGACGGTTTGCTCGCTTTCCGCTTTCATTCATGGAGGATCGAAAAATGAAACTGCTACTTGCATTGTTATGTAGCACGGTTGCTGCCGCCTCAGCAACCAACGTAAACAATTCGGGATTTGAAAACGTTGATGAGCGCACCAAGCTCCCCGTTGGCTGGGGGTATACGTCGCTTCCCGGTCAGTCAGACCTGGTTCAATATAAGATCACCACATTGCCGGGTGATAAAGGCTCCAAAGCGCTCGCGATTACTGTTTCGAAAAACCATCCCGTTCAGCAAGTTGCATATAATGCATTTCAGGACGTTCCAGGAATTGAGACTGGTAAGACTTATAAAGTGTCTGCCCGCGTACAGACCCGTGGTTTAGAGACGATGCCGATGGTCGTTGTGCAATGCATTGATCAAACAGGGAAAAAATATCTCAGTTTTGCACGAACCCCCGAGCGTAAGCTTCAGCAAGACATTAAAGAATGGCAGTCCGTGGAAACCATGGTGACCGTACCCGAGGGCACATCAAAATTTAGGCTGCGTGCTGGCATTCCCGCCAAAGGTAATGCAGGTGGCACCGCGATTTTGGATGATATTACAGTAACTGAAATCGAGAAATAATTCTGCTCGAACAACAACTAGGAAATCGTTTCGAAGTCAAACGATGTTTCGTAAAATATCATGCCCAAGAGCAGAATCTGCTTCTGCTCTTGGGTATGTTTTATGAGTTCTAAGTACACGTGGGATTCTTCAGATTCTGACAAACAGCAGATGCAGATTGAATTTGTTCTCTGCCCGTATTCGATCTACAATCGCACTGCGAACAGGATTTCATTATCAAGATTTAATCAGTAACCTTGCCCCCATCAGCCTGAAACACTTTCAACACAACCTTTAACCCCTCCTTCTGTTCGGGAGTCAGCTCAAATTGCTTGTCTGGAGCATTTTCGAAATAGATAGTCACCTTGTGGGAGGAGATGATATCGTAGATCATTTTCATTTGCTCTTTTTTTAGGGGTTCATCGTAAAATTTCCAGCCTTGCATCCCTCTTGCCACTTCAATATATCGTTTACCCAGACCTCTCATCTCTAACGTTTGCAGAGTAACCTCAGGAATATCAGCCTCTAAATTAGTTACTTTTTGAATGAGTTCGTCACGCATTATCGTAATATATTCTGGTAGATCGAAATAGATATCGCTGAATTTTTTTCGGAGTCTCTCTTCGCGCTGTTCATTAAACTTACTTACAAGTTTTGAAAAATCTGACTGAGCTTTTTGAATTTTCAGATATTTTTCCTTAGCTAAATCGAACTCCTTTACAATTTTTGTGAGTTCCCCGTTCGCCTTGTTTTTCTTTTTCGCTTCAGCAAGTTTTATTCGTTCTGCCTGAATCAACTTCTTCGCCTCAGCCAGTTCTTTTTTAAACGCTTTTTCTTGCTCCCAAGTCTTATCAACCTCGACAATTCTGTACTTGGCAGAATCTGTCTTGACAATAAAACCGGCCAGAGTCGACTCATTCAGGAATGAATTCGTACCGGGTAATAACATGGATAACTTCAAATAAAGTGTTTCAGGTGGTTTCCCGCTGTTTTTTGTATAGTAAATCTGAAAATTCTTAAAACTGAATGTGGATAACGAATTTTTTCTATAGCTCACATAATATTTCAAATCGAATTCATAATCGTATCTCAGACCACGATATAAAAGAGTACGAAAATAGTTCAGATCAGACATGGGTTCCAGCGTCACATTAATCCGTTTCCACTTGTTTCCTTCACGACGGATCACTCTCAGTTTAAGCTCATCCTTGTAGGTAATTTTTTTGAGGATCTTATCTCCCTCTTCAGGCGATTTGAGTAATTTTCCATTCACAAGAAGAATCAAGTCTTGATCTTGCAGACCTGCTTTCTCAGCACGCGAATCGTATTCGACAAAATCGACGATTACTGCATTCCCCGTACGAGGAGGAAATCGGGGAATGTCCTCACTCGCCTTTTTAAGTGCCTGTTTATAATCGAAGACACTGATCGTTTTGAAACCCATTTCATAAGATTTCGAAGGCGTTTCCGCTTGAATCGAAGCGAGACAAATCAACAGAATCGAGCAGAAAAAAAATAACTTTTTCATGAATTGAATTCCAGACGAGATCGAGAACAATAGTACTTCGCAACTCAACAAAAAGGCACCTATGTCCATTGTGGTATTTTGGACACACAATTGCAAGTAAAACACAAAAAAACAGCCCATAAGAGCTGCTTAGATTTGTTGGATCCAATTCATTGAGTTTGTTTGGAATTAAAACCTCTTCATTCGAGACGCAATTCTAATGAGCTCTTCACATCATATCTGCCACCCATCCGACAGCACGGTCCCTTTTGGTACGACGATAATTCCGGTGCAGTCAAGGCCTTGTTCGATACAGGTGTTTTTTCGATATGATGGTCAAGGCAGATGAAATCATTCAGGAAGTTTTCCACCATTGGCTTTAAACAGCCGTAACACAGTAGCCATACGCTCTCTGACTTCAGGGGCTAATTTGTACGCTTTAAAGTGTTTGGGACTATGATATCGAAGAGTTACCTTTTCAGAGGTTGCCATATCTTTGATCATCGACTCTTGAGACTTTGTTAGTGGTTCATCGTACCATTCCCATAGCCTGTAGTTTCCAAATGCAGCGAGAACATGCGGTCGATTGAGATCATCGATATCAATAAATATTTCTCGTTTTTGCTCAACCCCATCTCTATAGTTCTGTACGACCTTTCTACCAAGACCTATATCGTCAAGTATGAAAACATCTGACCGCTTTAATTTTACACCATCATCTACCTTAGCTGCAATAATTAGAATACGTCTTCTCTGGGCTGGGTTGAGTTTGCTAAATAGACCAATTGCATTAATCTCATTAAGTAACGAAGTAGCGTATTCTTCTCTGGTAAATTTTTTCTCAATTTTATAAGTATTGTTTTCTGTCAACACGGTAAATTTTTTTGTAAATAAATAGTTAGAATCAAGGTGAGCGATTCTCAAATAGAGTATCGGAGGTTTTCCTTCTTTTTCAGTGAAATACAACTGGAAATTCTTACGCGCAAAGACTGATACCGGTGAGTCCCTATGTCTCACTTCGATAGTGCCATTCTCATATTCTGTGCGACTACAAAGGACTCTCATTTGATGTTCTAGTTTTGTAATCGGCTTCACAACCAAAGTTGAATACTCTAGCTTCGTTTCCCCGCGTCTTATGATCCCTAATTGCATTTCATCTTGAGGCTTTAAAGATTTGAAAGCGACCTCTGCATCACCAGGTGCTCTAAGTGATTTTCCATTGATACTGCGAATAATATCATTTTCCTGGAGTCCTGCTTTAGCTGCTGCAGAGCGGTCTATAACCTCTGTGACAACAAGAGCGTGGCCAGTACGTGGTGGAAACTTGAGGGGTGCATTACCTTTCTCTTTCCAGGCTTTTTTAAATTCAAATACTGTCATTGTTTCAAAGCCTGTCACATACGTGCTTTTCAGATCTTCAGCATGAACCGAAGACAGGCAGGCAAACAAAATCGCGCAGAAAAAAAACAACTTATTCATGAATTGAACTCCAGACG
>JAJFIP010000124.1 GCA_021774875.1 Emcibacter sp. | reverse complement strand
TTTTGATATTCTTGCGAAAATAGATAGCAGGCAATCAGAAGATACAACTAGATATACCGCATCACGCGCCATAGCAGATGCGGTCTCCTATAATAATGCTTGTAGTCTTATTGAGGGGCTTGAAGAGGTAAGCGATAGAGTATCTGTTAAGAAAGGCGTTGGAATTGCAGCAATGAATAATTTATTACAGGGTTCAGGTTTTGAAGCAACCATAGGCCTTAATGATAACAATCAAGCGACTGTGACTTACGTTCAGGCAGGTGAAATTAAGATTAAGACATCTATTGGTACTGAAATTGGAAGTTTAAATATAAATAATTTATCTTCAACAGATAATCTTTCCTATAGTCTTGCAAAAAGCTCAGAATTAATTGAAATAACGAAAACAACGGGCATTGTTAAGTTGAAAACTGTGCCGACTGAAGCTGGAAATTTCCCATTTATAGTGATAGTTAGCAATTCTAAAGGACACGTTGCTGATAAAGCTTTTGTCGTTAAGATCACTAAATAATAATTTTATATCCGCTCGGCAATCTTGATAGCCGTTTTGCAGCCAAATCTGATCAGGCCCGACAATATCTCATAACCCGGTGCTTGTTTCGCGCCATGTTTTACTGCGGTTTCCCGGTGCTCAACCTCTTCCTGGCGGAATTTTTCCAGGTCTTGGCTAAGGGCGGCTTCATCCTCGCCCAATTGTTTGATTTGATCCTTATAATGATCATCAATGACAGTTTCGACGGCTTCGGTGCAGGTCATGGCGGCCTTTTCCCCAAGCAGAGCCGTACCCGCACCAAGGGCAAACCCAGCCACATGCCATATTGGTGTCAGCAGTGATGGGCGCGCCGCGCGGTCCCGGATTAACTGATTAAAGCGTTCCAGATGAACGTCTTCCTGTTCTTTCATATGCTTGATCGTATCGCTCATAGGGTGCTTGTCGCCGAGTATGGCCAGCTGGCCCTGATATATACGTACCGCGCCATATTCACCGGCATGGTCAACCCGCAGAAAGCGATCAATCATCTGTTCTTTATTTAATTTACCGGGGTAGGGTGGTTTCAGATCAATTGGTTTTGGCATATTTTTTCCTGAATTCACTGGCAATGGCTAAAGCCACGAATAGTCCAACACCGAAAGAAATCAGCAAATTATATCCGGCCATGGAAATACCAAACATTTCCCAGGCTATTTCATCACACAGAACCGGGCTGGCCTCCATCATACTGTCAAACAGGGATTCCATATCTGCATCCTGATTAATTCCGGCTGAGGTGCAGGTATCCGGCCCTTTCCACCATTTTTGCTCAACACCAACATGATAGCCCGCGGCGATAATACTTACATCAAGGGCCAGTGCGGTCGCCCATGCCATAATATTGGTAGCGGTTTTTAGCAGCAGCCCAGCCCCGGACAGTCCGAAAATCGCCATATGGGCATACCGCTGTGACCAACATAGATCACAAGGCTCCAGCCCACCTATATATTGAAACGCATAGGCCCCCGCAAGCATAGATGCGGACATCAGAAAAGCCAAAACCAGAGGGTTACTCCAGAAATAACAGATCATTCGGACCAAGGGGCTTTGATATCTTTCCATTAATATTTCACCATTAAAATTTCTATTCAGAATAGCCCTAGATATACTTCAGGACAAGGAAACTTCCAAATAGTAAGGCAAAAAACAGCAAAGTCAGCAACCCCAGTCTTTTTTCGATGAAGGAACGGATCGGGGTGCCGAATTTCCACAACAGGGCCGCCACAAGGAAAAACCGCGCGGTTCGGGACAGGGCACTGGCGATAATGAAGGTGGTCAGGTCAAGCTGGGTCAGACCACTTGCAATAGTGAAGACTTTATAGGGAATTGGGGTAAATCCTGCCAGACCAACAATGGCGGCACCCCATTCATTATATTTGGCCTGAAACCAGATAAATTTCTCCTCCAGGCCGTAAAAATCAACAATCGGCTGGCCGATAGTCTCGAACAGAGCGTAACCGATATAATAACCGAATATGCCCCCAAATACCGATGCCACTGAGCAGACGAGCGCAATGCGCCATGCCCGGGTCGGGGCGGCGAGGACCATGGGGATCAGCAGGACGTCTGGGGGTATGGGGAAAAAAGAGCTTTCGGCAAAAGACAGGGCAGCTAATATCCACAGGGCTTTTGGGTGTTCGGCTTTTTCCAGCGTCCAGTCATACAGGCTTCTTAACATTGATCCCTCATTATATGTTATGTGGCATCAATACAGTATTTCTGGACAGGAAAAAACTATTTATCGGGAAAATAGTTTTTTGTCATCTTGACCCTTGACCCGGCAGAAGTCACCGCTATGATGCAGCACACCTTTCCCGGTGCTTATATGACAGCATCTATGCAGGGCCCCTGTGGCGGAATTGGTAGACGCGCTGGATTCAAAATCCAGTGTCCTATGGACGTGTCGGTTCGATTCCGACTGGGGGCACCATACTTATTCAAGTGAGCTGAGAGTGAACCGCTATTCCCAATTGAGTTTTATTTCTGTGGAATTGTAAAATCAATTGTAAGCTGATCCTCCCCACTCTGAAAACTTAAAGTTCTTACCTTATTATCGCGCCTGATATTAACCGTATTAACCTGATCAACCCAGATATCCTGTAGCGCCTTATGATCTATGGTCAGGCTCTTTAATTCATCCGGAATGGGTGTTTCCTGATAAACCCAGATAAAGCCTTGGGTTATTTCCTGACCGACTATATTTAATGACAGTGATGAACCATCAGCACGATACACCGAAAAACGGGCCGCTACATAAGAGGCAAACTGCTTTCGGGTCTTCTCCGAGCCAATAATATCAGCGTCTTTGCCAAATATTTTGCTGACAGCATGCTCTGCATCATGGAGGATAAAGCGGTGCATGACTTCTATATTATCGGTTCGGCTATTAAACAATATAGTTGATATAGCTGCTTTGGCCTGATGGGCCATTGCTGGAGGTGCTGGCAATACTCCAAAAACAACAAGCACCAGAAACAAGCACCAGTATAATCTTTTTCCCCTTTCGAAAACAGCCAATATCATAAAATAATCCTCATGGTTATTTTTTTGGCGGCTTGGTTTTCATGTCCTGCATCAAATCACGCTCTTTTTTCTTGGCTTTAAAGGTCTCAATACGGGACGGAATGATCCGGCGGGGATAATAATTGTTTTCGATATCTGCATCTGCGGTTTCCCAGTTGGGATCAATGATAATCTGGCTGATTTCCTTGTCTTCAACCAGAAGTTTTTTAACTTTTTTTGCCGAACGCCGCCAAATTTCTGCTGGCAGATAAATGCGTTTCTGCGAACCATCTGTGAAAGTAACGCCAAGAATGATCGGCATCACCAGACCACCAAGGTTTGAAAATTCAAGGATATAATAATTCTTGTCTTCTTTCACAGCACGATCAAAAACCCTGCGCTCCCAAGGTTTAAGTCCTTTGAGAAAATCATTATATTCACCGCGCTCTTTGTTTGTCACTGTGAAGCGGTCATTATTGTAATAAAAATCCTGAAGGATGGGTTTTTGATCTTCGAGCGGGATTATGCCCTGCTCACGGTCCCGGATCACCTGAATGGCTTCCGGTTTTGCCAGTTCAATTTCGCGGCTGCGGGAAAAGTCAATGTCGGGATCTTTCGTATCCAGCCGCAGTTTGTAAATACGATCAAGGGAGATGTCCACATGATCAGTTGAATAAAACCAGCCACGCCAGAACCAGTCAAGATCAACTCCGGAAGCTTCTTCCATTGTGCGGAAGAAATCTGATGGCGTTGGGCGTTTGAATTTCCAGCGGTTGGAATATTCTTTGAAGGCGAAATCAAACAATTCGCGCCCGAGGATGGTATCGCGCAATATAGTCAGGGCCGCAGTTGGTTTGATATAGGCATTCTGGTAAAAATTAATCAGGCTGTCTGATTGTGTCATAATGGGAACCTGAGTGGAAGAGATCATATAAGGAACGGCACCTCGGGGTATTTTGCCATTTGATAACTTCTTTTCATCGGGGTTCCATTCACGAACTGTAATGCTATCCATAAATGAATTTATTCCTTCATCCATCCAGCTCCATTGACGTTCGTCCGAATTGACGGTCATTGGGAAATAGCTATGTCCAATTTCATGGGCAACGACCATAATAAGAAATTCTTTTGCCGCCCGGGTATAGGTCCAGGAACCATCATCCTGTTTCTTCATGCGCGGCCCGTTGAAAGTGATCATGGGGTATTCCATACCGCCCACTGGTCCATTGACAGATATGGCTACCGGGTAGGGGTAATCAAAGGAAAACCGGGAATAAACCCCTAGAGAATGTGCCAGAACTTCTGTTGAATATTTCTCCCACATTACGCCGCCTTCCTTGGGAAAGTAGGACATGGCCATTACCAGATCATGCTTGGCACCGGGCTGACGATGACCCATGGCGTCCCAGGCAAATTTACGCGATGATGCCCAGGCGAAATCCCGCACATATTCAGCCTTGAATTTCCAGACTTTGGTTTTATCTGTGCCGTGTTTTTCGTTTTCCAGCGCCTCATCCGGCGTGACAATATAAACAGGTTTTTTTGCAGTTTTTGCCTGTTTCAGTCTTTCACGCTGGGTTGTTGTCAATATATTGTTAGGATTTTGCAGGATACCCGTTGCCGCTACGATATGATCGGCGGGAGCTGTGATCTCAACCTCATAATCACCAAATTCCAAGGTAAATTCACCGTTTTTCAGGAATTCTTTATTATGCCAGCCTTCGTAATCGGAGTAGCTGACCATGCGCGGATACCATTGAGCAATCTCAAATATATCATTGCCACCTTTTCTGGCATCATCAGGAAATGGTTCGTAACCATTACGCGCCCATACTGCATGACGTTCAACAATATTATAGGCCCATTTGATGGAAAATTTTATCGACTGGCCAGTCTTCAAAGAACTCGGCAGGTCGATCCTCATTAATGTACCAACTATGGTATAGGGTAAATTGGTGCCATCATCTTCTTTCACAGAGCGTATTTCATACCCCAGTTCAACATCCGCCATAAATTGCTGCTTGCGAAGGGTGCTCAGGTTAATTTTGGCAGCCTTGGATCTTTCTGGTGCTTTTCCGGCACCACCGTTGAAAAAACTGCCAGGCCCGTCGAAATCTGCCGACATCTCAGACAGGGAATTACGTTTAAAAATATTCTGGTCAAGCTGTAGCCAGAGGAATTTCATTGTGTCGGGAGAATTATTTTTATAGGTAATGGTTTCCGCCCCGGTAATACGGCGTTTTTTCTCATCCAGTGTTACTGAAATTTTATAATCGGCCTGCTGCTGCCAATAGGCATGGCCAGGCTGTCCGCCTGCGGTGCGGTAATTATTGGCGGTGGGCAGAATCTCATCCAGCTGGCGGAATTTATCCTGAAAGTCACCCTTTGTCTGTTGCACTGACTGGGCCACTGCATTTGAGCATATCACCCCGCCCAGAATAAAGACGCTCACAATGAAAGATATAATATTTTTTGATAACCGCATGGTCACTTTTCCCTCCCTAAATATTTACTAGACAAACATTATCCCAGCCGAGCTATAACAAAATACCAGATAGTCTGACAACCTTTTTATCAATACGGATAAAATGGCTGTGCGACAAACTACGTATGGAGCAAAAAAAATTGGTTTCAGCCTAATTGACGAAATCCACCTAACCCTTAATTTCCCTTCCATGCCAGAGATAGAATATTGCCGGAATGACTATCAGTGTGAGCAGGGTCGCGCTGGCCATGCCGCCGACCATGGGGGCGGCGATACGCTGCATCACTTCTGATCCCGTACCACTGCCCAGCATGATTGGCAGCAGTCCGGCAAAGATGGTCACTACTGTCATAAGTAACGGCCTTAGCCTCATTAAGGCACCTTCGGTTACGGCGGAACGTATGTCGGCCCGTTCAATTTCAGACTTACTTTCCCGGATGGTTTTCAGAGCGGTATTGAGGAATAATATCATTACCACCGCCAGCTCAACCGCAACCCCTGCAAGGGCAATAAATCCAACAGCAACGGCGATTGACAGATGAAAGTCCAGCATGAATAGCAGCCATATGCCGCCGCTCAGGGCTAGAGGCAGGCTTATTAAAATGATTGCCACATCACTCATGCGCCGAAAAGCCAGATACAGAATAAAAACGATCAGCATCAGGGTGATCGGCACAATCAGGGTCAGCCGTTCCTTTGCCCGTTCCATATATTCATATTGCCCGGACCATTTCAGGGAATATCCGGTGGGTAGTGATATTGCTTTATCAACGGCGGCCTGCGCGCGCTGGATATAGGAACCAATATCACCATCCGCCGTATCCACATAAATCCAGCCATTGAGCTGGGCATTTTCGCTGCGTACCATGCCGGGGCCATCGATAACCTTGATATGGGTAATGTCACCTAGTCGGACATGGGCCCCGGCTTTGGTTATCACGGGAATATTTCTCAAGCGTTCCGGGCTGTCCCTCTCATCACGGGGAAAGCGCAGATTTATGGGGTAACGTTCGCGTCCCTCAATGGTTTCTGAAATATTCACACCACCTACCGCAGATTTGATTATATCCTGAATATCTGCAACATTCATGCCGTATCTTGCCGCAGCAGTGCGGTCTATTTCGATGTCAATATAACGCCCGCCGACCACCCGTTCTGAATAAACTGATGTGGTGCCGGGGACGGTTTTGATGATTTTTTCCAGCTGTTGTCCCAAAGCGGAAATCCGGGAGAGGTCAGGACCGGAAATTTTAAGTCCGATCGGGGTTTTAATGCCTGTCGCCAGCATATCTATCCGTGCCTTGATGGGTAATACCCAGGCATTGGTCAGGCCCGGAATATTTACTGCCCTATCCAATTCATTGCGAATTTTTTCCAACGTCATGCCGTCCCGCCATTGTGCCCGCGGTTTCAGGCGCACCACAGTTTCAATCATGGTCAATGGGGCCGGGTCGGTGGCCGTGTTGGCGCGTCCCGCTTTGCCATAAGTGGACAGGACTTCAGGTACAGTCATAATCATGCGGTCTGATATTTGCAATAATTGCCGGGCTTTGCCAATGGAAATTCCTGGGAAGCTGTTGGGCATGTAAAGAAAATCGCCTTCTGCCAGCGGTGGCATGAATTCACTACCCAGTTGCTTCGCCGGATAGACCGCAGACAAGGCCACGCCAAGGCACAGAAGGATGGCAAGTTTGGGAAATTTCAAGGTCATGTTCAGGATGGGTTTGTAAAGTCTGGTTAAAAACCTGTTCAGAGGGTTTTTATGTTCCGGCCTGATATTGCCCCGGATCAGGTACCCCATTAATACCGGCACCAAAGTTATCGACAGCATGGCTGCCGATGCCATGGCATAGGTCTTGGTAAAGGCCAGCGGTTTGAATAATCGCCCTTCCTGTGCTTCCAGTGCAAAGACTGGCATAAAGCTGACAGTGATGATCAGTAGTGAATAAAACAATACCGGGCCAATTTCGCGGGTGGCTTCGCTGACTATCTGCCAGCGGTTTTCCGCCGTGACAGTTGTTTTTTCAAGTTTTTTATGCAGGGCCTCTATCATCACAATCGCCGCATCAACCATGGCCCCAATGGCGATGGCGATACCACCCAGCGACATGATATTGGCATTGATACCTTGCAAATTCATAATGATATAGGCGCATAGAATTCCCAGCGGCAGAGACAAGGCAATTACCAGAGAAGACGACAGATGCAGCAGGAAAATGGCACAGACGATGGAAACCACAAGGATTTCCTCGATCAGTTTAGTACTCAGGGAATCTATGGCCCGGTTGATCAGGTTGGAGCGGTCATATACTTCAACTACCTCCACGCCTTCGGGCAGGCTTTTTTTCAATACTTCAAGTTTGGCCTTCACATGGGTGATCACATCCATCGCATTGCCGCCGAAACGCATAACGATTATGCCACCCACGGCTTCACCTTCGCCGTTGAGGTCCGTGACCCCGCGCCGCATCTGCGGGCCAAAGTCGACGGTTGCAATATTGCGTACCAGAAGCGGAGTTCCCTGCCTGCCTGTTCGTACCGGAATATTTCTTATATCATCAAGGTTACTGACATAGCCCCGAACCCGGACCATATATTCCGCCTCGGCCATTTCAATGACACTGCCGCCCACTTCCATATTCCCGCGCTTGATGGCCTGCCGCACTTCGGAAAAAGTCAGGTTAAACTGATGCAATTTCAGCGGGTCTATCACCACCTGATATTGTCTGATCATGCCGCCAACGGTGGCCACCTCTGCCACGCCGTCAATATTCTGCAATTCAAATTTCAGGAACCAGTTTTGCAGGCTGGTCAGTTCTGAAATATCATGCTGTCCTGTGCGATCGACAAGGGCATATTGGTAAACCCAGCCTACCCCGGTAGCATCGGGGCCAAGTTCGGGCTTAACCCCATCTGGCAGGATTCCCGACACTTGATTAAGATATTCCAGTACC
>JAJFIP010000123.1 GCA_021774875.1 Emcibacter sp. | reverse complement strand
CCCGGATTTTCAAATCTATGAGGCTATGGCGGGACAATTGTTCCATCATATGGTCGAAGAACCCAATCCCCGTTTCCACATCATAGATACCCTGCCCGTCAAGATTGACAGAAACCGAAATTTCAGTCTCTTGTGTCTTGCGTTCACAAGTGGCTGTGCGCATTGTACTCTCCACCGATTATTGGCCCATAAAACGCTTCGGGCCAACATATAACAGTAGTCGCCTAAAAAACCAACAAAAAGCAACTGGTCTGTTTCTATTCTACTCTTTTAGCAGCCCTGGATTTCTTTTTCTGTCGTTTAGGTTTGCCATCACACCAGATGTCATAGGTCGCCGCACCCCCGGATACCACGGTATTCTTCGCCTTTTCCACAATGACTATTCTGGCCTTGCCTTTCACGGCTTTTGGTCCGCCGGAACTTTTCACCGCCAAGGATTTGCTGGTGTCCGGTTTGTGATAGCTATGGGTCCATTGTGAAATTCTTTTTGACCCGGCCTTGTCAAATTTTAAGATCTTTACTGGGGTGATCCATCTTTTCTCACCGTCTTTAGCGATAATGCGATATTTCACTTTACCGGGTTTTGATGCGGTGATCTTGCCATTGAACTTGATTGAAGTGGGGCATTTTTCCGATGTTTTTGGCGTGACCGATAGAGCTATTTTCAACTTTTGAGCTTTAGCTTTTTTCTCAGTTTTTTTGCCGCCAGATTTCTTGGTACCAGTATTTTTCTTAGGCGTTTGCCCGCCTTTGACAGCTTGACATATGATCCAGACAGGCATGGAAGCTTTCTTCGATTCATAATCTTCAAAGCCGAGCTTTGACGAACAGGTTCCGTTTACCATGCCCTCATAGGCATTGTCATAGCGTACAACAAAGCCACTTTTCATCCAGGCTGCTTTGGATTTGTTGCTGGTTGCCACCCTCTTTTCTATCTCTTTCATACAGGCCTGCGCTGGCGAGCGACTTATTTTAGGCAGGGTAAAGGGTGCTTTTATTTCCTCAATCCTCTTTTTTACTTTTCTGCCTTTATCAGACGTATGTTTTACATTTTTGGAGGCTCCATTGATTAACAATTTAAATGTATTGATCTTCTTGTTGCAACTGGCCGAAACATTAAACAGGAATGTCATATTTTCGTTGTCATTAGCTATGCTGTCATATTTCTTTTTGTCCCTGGAATATACTTTGATAACCGGCCCCTTGATGGGATAAAGGTCACCAGAATTTTTATATTTAGACATTTTATGGGTGGCTTTACTCACATTTACTTTCAATTTTGCTTTGGCATAGGCTAGGCCCGTTGTTGCAATCAAAAACCCCAGTACACTCAATGTAAAGATATATACTTTATTCATTTTATGCTCCTGTCCTCAATATTTTAGTTTTTATTAATGCCAGTATATAACTAATTGCTGATTTAACCAAATTCCTAACCGGAACAATTGTATTTTATTTTTTACCCCTCCCCTTGACCACACTGCTATACTTCCCCAAATGTTAGGGAAGATATTCAGGAAAGGCATGAACTTATGACTGATGAAAATAAAGCCAATAACGGTTCAGGTTGGCGCGGAACCACCATCATAAGTGTTCGCAAGGACGATAAGGTGGTCATTGCCGGCGATGGACAGGTATCCCTCGGTGATACGGTGATCAAGGCTAATGCCCGCAAGGTGCGTAAACTGGGTGACGGAAATGTTGTGGCCGGTTTCGCTGGCTCCACCGCCGATGCTTTCGCCCTGTTTGAGCGGCTGGAAGGCAAGCTGGAACGCTACAGTGGCCAATTGCTACGTGCCTGTGTTGAAATGGCCAAGGACTGGCGAACTGACCGCTATTTGCGGCGTCTCGAAGCCATGATGATAGTGGTCGATGATGAGGTCAGTCTGGTGCTGACCGGAAATGGCGATGTGCTGGAATCTTCCGACGGTATCCTTGCCATTGGTTCCGGCGGTAATTATGCCCTCGCTGCCGCCCGCGCCCTGATGGAACAAAAACTGGATGCGGAACAGGTGGCCCGCAAGGCTATGGAAATTGCCTCTGACATCTGTGTCTATACCAATAATAATCTGACCATTGAAGTATTGGAAACCAAATGACCTCTTTTACCCCGCGCGAGATTGTCTCCGAGCTGGATCGTTATATTATCGGACAGGGGGACGCCAAACGGGCAGTGGCCATTGCGCTACGTAACCGCTGGCGCCGCCATCAGCTTGAAGATCAGATGAAAGAAGAAGTCCTGCCCAAGAATATCCTGATGATTGGCCCCACAGGTGTCGGCAAGACGGAAATTTCCCGGCGGCTGGCCAAACTTGCCAATGCGCCCTTTGTCAAGGTAGAGGCCACCAAATTTACCGAAGTCGGCTATGTGGGCCGCGATGTGGAACAGATTATCCGTGATCTGGTGGAAATTGCCCTTGGTATTGTCCGGGAAAAGAAGCGCACTCAGGTAACCGCCAAGGCGGAACTTGGTGCCGAAGAACGTATTCTTGATGCACTGGTTGGCGAAACCGCCAGTGCTGATACCCGGCTGAAATTCCGCAAGATGCTGCGTGAGGGTGAACTGGATGACAAGGAAATCGAAGTAGATGTGATGGAAAGCTCTGCATCCGGAATGCCGTCATTTGATATCCCCGGCATGCCCGGTGCCAGCATGGGCATGATTAACCTGAACGATATAATGGGTAAGGCCATGGGCCCCCGATCAGAAAAAAAGAAAATGACCGTCAAAGAGGCCGGAAAAATTCTTGAATCCGACGAAAGTGACAAGCTGGTCGATGAGGACGGGCTGACCCGGGAAGCTTTGAAAGCTGTGGAGCAATCCGGGATCGTCTTTCTAGATGAAATTGACAAAATCGCCGGACGCGAAGGCCGCAGTGGTGCCGAGGTCAGCCGTGAAGGCGTCCAGCGCGACCTGCTGCCCCTGATCGAAGGCTGTATCGTATCAACAAAATATGGGCCGGTAAAAACAGATCATATCCTGTTCATTGCCTCCGGTGCTTTCAGTCTGGCTAAACCGTCTGACCTGCTGCCGGAATTGCAGGGCCGCCTGCCAATCCGGGTGGAGCTTCGCGCCCTGACCGAGGAAGACTTCAAACATATCCTGACCGAGCCGGACTTTAGCCTGATCAAACAATATACTGCCCTGCTGGCTACTGAGGAAGTGAAGCTTATTTTTACCGATGACGGCATTGGTGCCATCGCCAAACTATCGGCAGAAATCAACCGCAGTGTGGAAAATATCGGCGCCCGCCGTTTGCATACAGTGCTGGAACGGGTGCTGGATAGCATCAGTTTTGATGCCACCGACAAGTCGGGCGCGGAAATTACCATTGACGAGGCTTACGTCACCGATCATATCGGCGATCTGTCCGATACCTCAGACCTGTCGAAATTCATTCTGTAAGTCGCCCTCATAAAAATATATTATTGCACAAATTACGTAATTTGTGTATTATACGTATGAAATATTTTTATGAGGAGAATTAATCATGACCACAGTCACTGCTTCAGAATTCCAGAAGAACTTTGGTGCCTTCAAGGAAGCCGCCCAGCGCGAGCCAGTTAAGATAACATCTAACGGGCGGGAAAGTGTTGTGCTGATTTCAGCATCTTCCTATGCCGAGTATGAGCACTTCAAAAAACAGAAATATGCTTTCGGTGGCGAGACAACAGAGAAATTTAAGAAACTTCTTGCCGAACGTATGGATAAACATAAGCACGTTCTGGAAGGGCTTGCCAAGTGAAAGGTCAACCTGAGCCTATTTGGATTAGCAATGAACAAGTTCTGCTAATTCAGGAAAATACGATCAAAATACAAGGCGGAAGTTCCGGCATTCGTGATGAAGGGCTATTGGAATCTGCCCTTGCCCGTCCGCAAAATTATTTTGCTTATGGCGAACATGATATATTTCTGCTTGCGGCGGCTTATGCTGAGGGAATCGCGCGCAATCATGCTTTTGTTGATGGCAACAAAAGAGCGGCCTATATTACATCAGATTTGTTCCTCTATCTTAATGGTTATGATCTGAACATAAAATCCACCCCCTCTCAAATCACCCTCTTTGAGTCTCTTGCCAAAGGAGACTTGAGCCGAGAAGAACTGGCCGAATATTATCGGCAGAATACTTCAAAGATAGAAAAACCTTAACGGCCATGAAAATCATTCTGGCCCCTATGGAAGGCGTTGTTGATCATGCCATGCGGGAGCAGCTTACCGCTTCGGGCCATTATGATCTGTGCATTACTGAATTTGTCCGGGTGGTGGATCAGGTTTACAAAGCCCCCTATTTCCACAAAATATGCCCGGAATTGAGCCAAGGCGGCAAGACCCGTTCCGGCACGCCCGTCAGGGTGCAGCTATTGGGACAGCACCCGGAATGGATGGCAGAGAATGCCCTTGTTGCTGTGGGTCTTGGCTCCCCCGGTATAGACATAAATTTCGGCTGTCCAGCCAAGACAGTGAACCGTCATAAAGGCGGCGCTGTGCTTTTGCAGGAACCGGAAACGCTATATAAAATTGTGCGACAAATTCACGAAGCCGTGCCAGACCAACTGCCGGTCAGTGTTAAAATGCGCCTTGGCTATGAAAATACTGATCTTGCCACCGACTGCGCCCTGGCCATCGAGGAAGGCGGGGCCAGTATGCTGACCATCCACGCAAGGACAAAAATTGAAGGCTACCGCCCCCCGGCCCACTGGCATCTCATCAATGATATTCGGCAGAATGTAAGCCTGCCCCTTGTGGCAAATGGCGATATATGGTCGCGTGCGGATGCTGAAAAAT
>JAJFIP010000122.1 GCA_021774875.1 Emcibacter sp. | reverse complement strand
AGAAGCCATGGCCTCCCTCTGCCCTGTTAAAATCACCAAAAAAGAAGACGGTGACAGCAATTTTAACCCGGACTGGACCATTGAGGCGAGGAAACTTGCCGATAGTATCACAGATCCATCCTTAAAAGAGAACGCCATGATGCGGGCAGAGAAAAAGGCTCGTCAGGATGATAGCATGCTGGTCAGGGAAGATCATATTTCAGAATTTGTTAAGGAAAAGTCCGGCAAATGCCCCTTTGGTCATACGGCCTCAGATGACAAGGACGAAGACTTCCCCTGGTCAGAAGACGCCCTGGCGCGGCTTGAGAAAGTGCCCGATGGTTTTATGCGCAGCTTAACCAGACAGCGGGTGGAAACATTTGCCAAAAAGAACGGCAAAACTGAAATAACCCCCGAAGTCATGGATGCAAAATATGATGATTGGGGCAAAGGCTCCGCCAAGCAATCCATGACCATGGATTGGGACGAAACAACAAGTGCACGACTGGAACGTATTCCGGATTTTGTCCGGGGTATGATCATTCTGGAAACCGAAAGATGTGCCAAGGCACTGGGCGAGGATAAAGTAACCCGCGACGTCATGAAAAAAGCCAGCACTATCTGGGCAGACAACAACACATTCCACACAGAAGACAATCCAGATCAGTATTCAGATGACCAAAGAGCTTAACCTCCTTGCCATCAATCTGACCAAACGCTGTAATTTGGCTTGTGCCCATTGTTATCTTGATGCCAGAACTCTTGAGCATGGCGCGGGGAATGAGTTAAGCACCAATGAAGTTTGTCACTTGCTTGATGATTTAGCCCGCCGCAGTACGGAAAGTATGATCGTACTCACTGGTGGTGAGCCTTTGCTGCGCAAAGATCTGGAAGAAATTATCACCCACGGCTCGGGGCTTGGTTTTTCCATGGTCATTGGCACCAATGCGACCGCCCTGACCGAAAGGCGGGTAAAATCGCTTAAAGCTGCAGGATTGCTCGGGGTAGGCATCAGCGTTGACAGCCTGAACCCTGCCCTGCATGATGATTTTCGCGGTAAAAAAGACTGCTGGCAAAAAACCATGGATAGTATTGAACATTGCCGAACTCACAGTCTGCCCTTTCAGATACATTTCTCCATCAATAAAAATAACCGCCATGAAATTGATGATATTATTGCCTTCAGTATTGAAAAAGGCGCGATGGTTCTGAACGTGTTTTTCCTGATCTGTACCGGGCGCGGGGAAAGCATGACAGATATTTCACCACAACAATATGATCAGGCCCTGGCGCATCTGATAAAAGCCCAGAAATCCACTGACAAGCTGATCATCCGTCCCCGCTGCGCCCCCCATTACAAACGTGTCGCTCATCAGCTGAACCCGGAATCCGAAATCGTCAAAGTGAGCGGATATGACGGTGATGGCTGCATCGCGGGCATCCATTATTGCCGTATTACTGACGAGGGCAACTTTACCGCCTGCCCCTATATTGAAACTAGTCTGGGTAATATTCGGAACAGCAATTTTTGGCAAATCTGGGATGAAAATCCTGACCTGCTTGCTCTCAGAACGCCCAAGCTTGAAGGCAAATGCGGAGCCTGTGAATATCAGAAATTATGCGGCGGTTGCCGCGCAAGGCCGGTGGCGGCGGGCAATGACCTGATGGCAGAAGACCCCTGGTGTGCCTATATGCCAGAGGATGGAGAGATCATCGAACCATTCCAAAAAAAAGCCGTTACTGTAAAATGGAGTGATGAAGCCGCACAAAGGCTGTCTCATATTCCGGGCTTTATCCAGAAACTGGTCAAGAAACGGGCCGAGGCCTATGTGCAGGAATTAGGTGAAGATACCATACTGCCCGACCACCTGAGCAAGCTGGCTGAAAAGCGGTTTGGTGGAAAAATGCCATTCTTTAAAGGAAGGGCGAGCGGTGAGTGATAGTGACATCCTGATCATTGGTGGGGGAATTTCCGGCCTATCGGTGGCATGGTGGTTGTCACGACATGGCATCGCCTCGGAAATATGGGAAAAGGACACCATAGCAGGCGGTAAAATCCGCACCGACGACATAGATGGATATACTATGGAACAAGCTGCTTCCATGGTGATGAATTTCAAGCCGGAAGTTGATACTGTGCTCAAGGAATGCGGTGTCGACAGGCAAAAAATCCAGCGCAATAGCAAATCCACCGCAAACCGTTATGTGGTTAATGGGGGGCAGTTGCAAAATGTTTCCATGACCATATCCGGCCTATTGAACAGTAGCTTATTGTCAAGCAAGGCCAAACTGCGCATGATGGCGGAAGTTTTCATCCCGGTAGATAATGACCCGAACGAAAGTGTGACAGAGTTTATAAATCGCCGGATTGGTAATGAAATTCTGGAAAAAGCGCTGGAGCCTTTTATCGCTGCAACACTGGCTTCTGACCCGGACCTCGCCAATGCCTGTGCGGTGCTGCCGCGTATGAAAGCCCTTGAACAGAATTATGGCAGCATCACGATGGGTATAATCCGTAACAAGCTTTTCCGCAAAAAAACCGCCATGACCCAGGACATATTTTCCTTTAAAGGCGGCATGTCCACACTGATAAGACATTTAAGTGCCAATCAGGGTTTCAGCTTTAAGGGTGGCTATACTGTAACCTCAATCGAACCCTGCAAAAAGGGCTGGAAAGTCACTGCAAATAGTCTTTTCGGACAGAAAGTAAAACAGGTAAAGCACCTTGTTCTCTGCGCGCCCTCTTACATATTATCCGGGCTGATAAAGCCAATTCATAAAGAGGTTGCTGGTCTGCTTGACGAAATAGCCTATGCGCCGGTCAGCGTTATCCATCTCGGGTTTAAGAAAAATGGCATAAGCCAAAAGCTCGATGGGACCGGTTTTCTCGTCCCACGACGTGAAAATCTGACGATCACCGGAAACCAGTGGATGAGCTCAATGTTCGATGGCCGTGCGCCTGAGGACAAGCATCTCTTAAGTTGTTATCTTGGGGGCTGCCGTGCACCTCATACTATAGACTGGGATGATAATAACTGCATTGATGCCGTCCTGGGGGATTTAAGGAAATTGCTCGGGGTCACGGTTGATCCTGAATTTACCCATATCAAACGCCACGAAAAGGCTTTGCCGCTT
>JAJFIP010000121.1 GCA_021774875.1 Emcibacter sp. | reverse complement strand
TCCCGCTACTAAAAATATTTAGCATATCGATCTTTTTTCTGATTATTTTTGCCGGCCTGCTTGGCTTGCAAAGTCCGACAAAGAATCTGGCGCCAATTCTGATCTGGTCACTATGGTGGGTGGGTATGGTTTACATTCAGGCCCTTATTGGTGATGTCTGGCGGCTTGTTAATCCCTGGTCTATATTATTCGGCTTGTTTGAAAGAATAAGATTTATTGGCAATTATTTTGGCCATCTCACTTACCCCAATTGGCTGAGTTGTTGGCCGGCGGTGCTGTTATTCTGGTTTTTTGCCTGGCTAGAGCAGGTCGCACCATTTGCAGAACAACCACAAGATCTGGTTCAACTGGTTCTTGTTTATTCCCTTATTACCTGGAGTGGTATGTTTTTGTTCGGTCGTGAGGTATGGTTAAAAAATGGCGAAACTTTTTCAGTGCTGTTTACATATCTTTCCCGTATGGCACCGACCACTTTTAATACAGATCAGAACCGCCTTTTTTTCAGGCCGCTAGGTGTTGGGCTATTGGTAAAAAAACCACTAGATTGGGCCTCTCTATCATTGATTCTGGTATTGTTGGCCAGTGTAACCTTTGATGGATTCCGCGATACCGTATATTGGGCAGATATGGTGCATTGGCTGTTGGCTGAACCGATGCTGTTCAAGCTCCTGTTTAAAATTCAACAGTCGGGTATAGATCTGCTGGTTTTTATAGAAACCGTGGGGCTTATACTAACACCGCTGTTTTTCTTCCTGAGTTATGGCCTGATTAGTACTATTGCTGCTCATCTGACCAAGAAAGAACAAACTGTTCGCGCCATGTCTGGCTCTTTTGTGCTGACTCTGGTGCCCATAAGTCTGGCATATCATATTGCCCATTATCTGACCTTTCTTTTGCTGGCCGGGCAATTGGCGATTCCACTTTTTTCCGACCCTTTTAACATGGGATGGGATTTGCTGGGTACGTTGGGTCGGCAGTTGAATCTGGGCATTATGGGCATTAGCACGACCTGGTGGGTGGCGATTGGTGCTGTAGTGATAGGCCATGTTTATGCAGTTTATCTCGCCCATGTGATGGCTTTGAGGTTATTATCAACCAAAAACAGAGCTCTGATCAGTCAAATGCCGCTGGTTATTCTGATGATATGCTATACGATGATGAGCCTGTGGATATTGGCTCAGCCAATTGTAATGAGCGATTGATCATTAACGGGAGGAAACAAATGAAAAAACTTTTTATATGTGGTTTGATATATGTGATGAACCATTCCAGCCTTCTGGCACAGCAAGCCTATATACCGGATTTTTCCACTTTGGCACTCGATGGTAAAAAAATATTTCAGGAGAATTGTGTTCAGTGCCACGGTGAAACCGCCCTTGGTACTGATCTTGGGCCGCCATTACTACATCCTTTTTACCGACCAGGACACCATAACGATGCTGCTTTAAGAAGAGCAATAAAAAAAGGTGTTATGCCCCATCACTGGGCGTTTGGGCCCATGCCCGCTATTGAAACGGTAAAGGATGAGGAAATACCAAAGCTGGTGCTTTTTATTCGGGAATTGCAAAGAGCCAATGGCATTAAATAATATTGGTTTATCTGAATTTGGTCAGCTATTCTCTATGGTCAAAGCCCATTCAGATGCCTTTAATGTGCAGGATGATAAATCACTCACCGCCGGTTGGATATTCTACAAGATACATACCGAATCCTTTTTCCGGACCGGTGGCAAGCCATCTTGTTATCCCATTTGTCCATTCATTTGTTGAATAAGACACTGGCATATATCCTCTGCTTGAACTGCAAGTATCATTAAGTCTAAACCATTTACTTGCCCATGCTGTAAAATCGGATCCTGAAACTCCGCTACCATCAACCCATTTCAAGGTTTTACTATTACAAAAATATTGTAGGCCAATCCAGTAATTTTTTGATTTGAAATTACGCAAAATAAATTGATGCGTTGCGAGATTTTTGATTATTGCAAGTCTACCCTGAGTATTTTTAAAGATTTTTTTTTGCGCATTTGCCTTGGCATGGCGCCATCTTTGGGTGCCATATACATTTGGCATTAGTATCAGTTCAAAGTAACTTTTTGATGCCGGATTATAATATGGTCCTGCACTTCCGCCATCAATGCTTGGTGTTTTACGCCTAACTTCTGCTACAGAAAATGAAGTTTGAGACAAAATAAGTAGCAGGCATACAGCTATTTTTCTTTTGATGTTATACATTAGGTTTCCTTGAGTATTAATCTTAATTATATACTCGATAATTATATTCTCAATACAAATACTGGCTCTTTATTGAAGAAGATGTGAAAACACTGACTATTATGCCCGATAAATAAGACATAATTTCGGCATCCTTATTTTGCAATTAGGGCCATCGTCTGTTCAATATATGTATCGGCCTGTTCGGGTTCCTGTAATGCCCAGAAAGCAACGTCATTTACTGCAATATCTGTAACAGTGATGCCATCTTTTAACCAGCAGTCAATAATTTTTTGAGAAGCGGGTGAAAGATGTGCAGGATCACCAAGTCCCGTTTCTATCCATTTTACAGCCAATGTTTTCGGTAGTTTACTATTATTTAATGAGAGCTTAGACAAGCCCTTGGCAAGAACGGGAGAGAGATAGTAGCCAGCAATTTCAAGGCCATTTCCTGACTCTAATATTTTCCATAAGTCATTGATTGTAGTTTTTTGGTTGTTCGTTTTCCTTGTTACCTCAGAAGCAAGTTTTATGCGCATATATTGAGTGATAAATTTTTTGCCGCTTCTGACTGGTGACCATAAAATCATCTGATCAGTAAGTTCTGGATATTCTCCGATAATATCTGTTGCTATCAGTGCCCCGCTACGCATGGCCCAAATAATCGGGGGGGTGTCAGATGTTTCAGCCAGCCATGAAATGGCGGCCAAAATATCTTGCTTCCATATGGGAAGGGTTGCTTCACCAAAGCTACCTTGGCTATCTCCGGTTCCAAACAAGTCAAGAATAAGCACACCATATCCGGCTTGACAAAAAAGACGCGCCTGTCGATTTATCATATGGCGTGATCTGTTTAATTCTTCGGCAAATGGTGGGATAAAAAGTATATTTCGTTTTACCGTGGCATGATTTGGCGGCGTATGATAAAGGCAAAAAATATTTCCGGCACTACTTTTTATGAAAAAAGGGGTCATATTTCCACACTATTCAGCCAGTTTTATTTCCACAAAGGTGCACAGGCTTTCGAAAGTTTCAAATGTTTCTGCACTGATGTCATCATCTTCAATAAAAATATCGAAATGCTCTTCCATGGCGGTCATTAGCATGGCAACAGCCATTGAATCAAGTTCGGGGATATTACCCAGCAGGGGGGTGTCGGCTTCAATATCATGAGCACGATCTCCTATTTGCAGAGTTGCTTTCAAGACTTCTCGTACTTCTTCAACGGTTGACATACAAAATGCTCTAAATTTATTATCCAGTAAAAAAATTGTTTCTGTTATACTATAAGCAGATATTTTTTAAATACTTAAATTTCCCTGTATTTCTCAGCTATG
>JAJFIP010000013.1 GCA_021774875.1 Emcibacter sp. | reverse complement strand
AATCTCGCTAATCTAGCCATATATAAACCCTAGCAATAGGGATGATTCAAGTCAATTAATTAGTATTGTGTCCCCCGATTTCATCGAATCCACCACCATCATCGGTTTCCTGACCCGAAGTGGAATCCACCTCGGATTAGTCATAGTCAATATATCTATGACTAGACTCTATCGCGAGCAATTGTTCATTATCATCAAAATATAAATCATAACTAAATTGAAAGCCATGAGACCACCGTTCTTTTTCTATAAAAAGTCGCAATATTTTCTTTGTTTCAAGAGTTCTTTTGGAAGAACATCTGCTCCAGATTGTGTCTGGTGCCATCCACCTAATATTGGTTTTAATATTACGTGATATTACTTCTGAACTGCTTAAATTCACATTTATTTGATCAATTTGTAACATTTCTGCGGTATCTAAAAAATTTAAATCACATACAGAAACACCCCCAATTTTATAAGAAATATAGTTGGTTTCGATGGGAGAACAACTGTTAATTAATCCAAAAAATAATGTAAATGTAATTATGAATACTATCTTTCGATTTATTTGAACAAAAACCTCCAATTGATTTGTTATTAAATTAGCCATATTATTATCTCCATTCCCTAGCAAACCCTACAAAAATTGGGTGAGAAAATTATAGGCACTGGAATACTAAGGCCCTCCTCTACGCCTGCAAAAATCGGGGGACATAATACCTATTTTTTCTGTTTTGGTGTTCTCCCGACTTTCTTTTTTACCAGTCTGCGCCCGGTGAGGTCTTGCAGACCTTTGATAAAACCCGCATCCCCCAAAGGTCGCCCCGTGCGCTCCGATGCCCTTAGTTCCTCTGCTGTATCTTCCTCCAGACCGCCCTTTAAGAACGCGCGCCATTTCTCCCGAAAGTTGATGTGGCGGGTATAGAGCCGATGCGCCTCGCTGGGTAATGTGATGAGAAAGGTGAGGAATCACCAATCTCGCTAATCTAGCCATATATAAACCCTAGCAATAGGGATGATTCAAGTCAATTAATTAGTATTGTGTCCCCCGATTTTCGAGTATTGTGTCCCCCGATTTTCGATTTTGTTGCCCCGATTTTACCCGATTTTATGGTGTTTCCTGAAACATATTGTAAATCAATATGTTACGGAAATATCAAAAGGCACCAATTGAATCAGCCTGACTCACAATGAGACACCGGCCCATTACAAGTCATTGAAATCACTGCGAAACCCTCTTTTAGGCAGTTGACCACATATTGGGACCATATTGGTGAATTAAGAATCTGGCAGTAAAATTGATTTTATGTTCTCAAGTTGGTCAGCCTATGGGCAACTTCTACAATATCGAGCTGATCGGTAAACTGAAGACAAGTGCCGCTGGGTTTTCTGACCCTTGCTGTCCAGTCTTCTGGAATTTGGGAAAGTCCACACATGGCCCCGGCAAGTGCACCAGCAACAGCACCGATAGTATCTGAATCGCGGCCAAAGTTGCCGGAATAAACAATGCCATTTTTGAAATCACCCTTGGTGAGAAGAAAAACACAAAAGGCTGAGACAACGGCCTCGGGCACAGAGGCTTTATATTCGCCACGCAATAGTTGATGCAATTCCATCCATACGGCATGCAGGTTTCTATCGTGTTTGTCCATTAGGGCAAGTGCTTCTGTGAAATTATGCAGCAGCCAACTTCCCTCAGGAGCGCGGCGCATGCCTTCAGCAAAAATTTCTTCAGGCGTGCCGCCATTCATGGCGACTGCAATAGCCGCGGCGACGGCCTGTGCGCCCCAGATACCTTCACCCCAATGGCTGATTTCTGCATCCCGCTCGGCCAGTACAGCCGCATGATCAGGATCACCTGCGGCAACTATACCCGCAGGTGATGATCTCATAGCGGCACCATCACTTACGGCATAGGTGTTAAATTGCCCTGATTCAGGCGGTAAAAGGCCGCGCCGGATGTTCGTGGCTGCTTCACGCTCGCTGGCCCCGCCACGGGTTAATTCATCTTGAACAATAACATGGGTTTTCCATGCCTGCACAACATCATCACGGCTTGGCGTGCCATTTGATTTAATTAGAATTTCTGCAGTGAGGAGAGCAAATTCGGTATCGTCCGTGCTGCCTGTAGGTTTTTCCGGGAAATCCATCGTGATACCATAAAGGAACTGGTTTTCCGGGTCGCGGGCCGCATCGCCGAAAGCATCCCCGATGGCAAGGCCAATGAGGCAGCCTGCGGCTCTGTTTTTATAGTCTTCTGGTGAAAGATTGAATGTCATCTTATTTTCCTTGTTAGAAATCGTCGGATAGGTCATTTGAACCTGTTGAACTTTTTTTCATTTGCCGCCGCGTAATATCAAGCGTTCGGCGCGCGAGGTCTGTGAAATTGGCATTGTCAAAACCACCCAAACTCGAGCGTATTTTGTTGTTAAGAGGTTTAATCCATTTGCCGGGCAGAGCATTGGCCCCCCGGATAATACCGATTATAGAGCCGGCGGTGGCACCGTTGGAATCCGTATCCCAGCCGCCCATCACGGTGTTACAGATGGTTGTTTCATAATCTCCCTCTCCAGCAAGCAGGGCAGCAACTGTGAGTGCGGCATTATTAATGCTATGCACCCAATGATAATCACCGAAATGATTTTCCAGTTCATCAAGTACATCCTCCCATTCCATGGTTTTGATAGGCATGTCGAGTATGGTACCAATAGCTTTTGCCATACGGGAATTAGGGGGAATATATGTAAGTGCGTTTTCAATCAGGGCGCGTGGCTCACTTTCGATAAATGCCAATGAAATGAGGGCAGCAAAAAACATTTCGCCGTATATGCCATTGCGGGTGTGGCTTATACGCGCATCCCGCCATGCCAGTTCTGTGGCCAGCACCGGATCACCGGGGCAGACATAACCCCAAAGATCAGCCCTGATTTGTGCTCCAATCCATTCACGGAAAGGATTCATATATGTGGCGGATTCGGGAGCGTCTCGCCCATCCAGTAAATTGAAATAGGCAACACGTTCCGCTGTAAAAACCTGAAGGGCTGGCAAGTTGGTTAGCCATGCGGTTGCCACGTCATTGCTGTTAAATTCGAACCCATGTTTTTCCATAATATGTAGGTTCAGCATGACATAATTAAGATCATCATCTTCCGGCATACAATCAATATTTTCACGCAAGCTTTCCAAACCAAGGCGTAATTTCCAGGGATAGCGATCAAGAATATTCCGAGGCATTCCCGCTTCGGTCCAGTAGTTATCAAGGGGCCAATTGTTGTTGGATTTAAGCATTTCCCTTAGTGCCGGGCGCATGTGTCGCTCAACCGGTTTTCCCAACAAGCAACCAGCAGCCCGACCCAGCCATCCGCCTAGAAGTTTATCATAAAGCTCTGCTTCAGAAAGCTGATGATGGGGTGGGGATTTGGGAGCTGCTTGCCGGATAGCTTTCAGATCATCAGGCTCTGCGGTGTGGGTATTTGGTGCCGTATCATCTTTTTTCATTAGATTAGTAAGAATTTCATATGCCTCTAGCTGTGCTTGCTCATCAGGCTTATTTTTTAAATCTAATAAAGCATCCTCAATGCACCTGAATTCGCTACCCTCTTGCTGTCTCTGAATGACTTCATATTCCAATTTTTCAAGAGGATTTAAGTATCTGATAATCACTGATATTTTTTCCTTATGTCTGCTAACGCCTGCCGAGACACATAATGTATATGACTATATTACAAAGTTACTTTTATTCAATATAGTTTCAAGAGTTTCAAAGGATAGTAAATAAGATGCTTTCAAGGGGATGAAAAGAAACAAATAAGAGTGTTTGAAGCTACCTTCACCCGGTTTTGTTTATTCAATAGATAGCAGAAACTTCTTTTTGAAGACTGATAATAATATGACAACGTTCAAAAATCATTTTGGAGAGCAATACTTGAGAATTTCTTATATTCTGCTGGCCTTTTTTTATCGTTTAACACTGCGGTATCAGGTGAAGACCGATTGCAGCGTGTCCAAAATAATAATCCAGAATTGCTGGTGGGGACTGAAGCCGTGCGATTATTTTATATGACGAACCCTGACAGAGAAGATAAAGGAGCTCGAGATGCGAAGTAAGCTGTTTGTCCCGGGTACGCGCAGTGAGCTGTTCGCCAAGGCGCAGAATAGTCAGGCAGATGCTATTTCCCTTGATCTGGAAGATTCTGTGGTTGAAAGCCGCAAGGATGAGGCCCGCGATAAAGTCGTTGAATTTTTGTGCTCTTCCGAAGTAGCTGCCAGCGATAAAACCATTATTGTGAGGGTTAATAATCGGGGTACGGCTCATTTTGAGTCCGATATTCTGGCTGTAACAAAACCTGCTGTGGATATGGTAAATCTGCCGAAAGTTGAATCCGCTAAAGATGTCTGTGCTGCTGTTGAAATTCTTGAAAAAGCCGAAAAAGCCAACGGGGTTATCAAGACCGTTAAAATACTTGCCACTATTGAAACGCCAAAAGGTTTACTCTCAGCAACTGAAGTTGCATCAGCACATCCCCGTGTTGCCGGGTTGCAATTAGGTCTGAATGATTTGTTTGAGTCCCTATCTATCGACAGACAAGATAATAAAAATGTTCATGCGACCATGTTGGCCATGCGAATGGCTGCTGGCGGGGCAAATATTTTCGCTTATGACGGGGCTTTTGCTGATTTTAATGATGAAAATGGATTCCGCATAGAGGCCGAAATGGCGCACCGATTAGGCTATTTGGGCAAGAGCTGTATTCACCCTTGCCAAGTGGCTATCGCTAACGAAGTTTTTGTTCATAATGAAGATGACGTTACATTTGCTTTACGTGTCCTCGAGGAATATAAAATTGCTGCTGCGGAAGGCATTGGAGCCTTTAGCGTTGATGGTAAAATGATAGATCTTCCCATTATCAGGCGAGCTGAGGCCGTTGTTGCGGCAAGTCGTCGCTTGCAGAAACAAAAACACACAGATACTATTGTTTCTGATGAAAGCTAAGCCATTATGATAAAAAGTTTATTTCTTCCTATTCATTCACATTCGCGATGTATGATAGCTTGGGGGCTATGTTTGATTGCATTTCTTCTGATGGTATTCAACCCCCTTGCACGTGCGGAAAGTTTGGTATCTATCAAAACACAACAAATCACCACGTTATCCATTGACAATATAATTTCCCAAGTCCTTGTGGTTGACGGGCAACTGGTGGCATTTGGTGAAGATTCCGCATGGGTATTAAATGAAAGAGATGAAAAGTGGCAGGCTCAAGAATGGACAGTGGAAGGGAAAGTTTTTGGGGTTATCGGGGAGGGTTCTGAGGCATTCTTATTAATTGGTTCATCACAAAATGAGGCAGTAACGCGGATAGAGCAGTTTTTACCCAAAGAAGATTCCGTAAATGCGGGAGCATTAAAACAAATTCCATCATTACCAGTGCCTCTGGTTTCGGCCAATGGGGCCATGCTTGATGACCAGCTTTTTGTGTTAGGGGACAGCCTTGATGGGGTGCGGCACTTATTTGCCATAAATCTTTTAGCAGAACAGCTTGAATGGATCTCGCATGATGGCGGGGATATGGTAACTGGCGTCTTGACGTCAATGATTGGACAGAATGACCTTATTTTGGTGACAGTTGAAGACGAAGCTGGTGGCCGCTTGCTACAATGGTCGGTTGGCGAAGGCTGGTCTGAGCGGGCAATTTTGCCGGGCTCTGTGATTGCGAATAGTGGTCGCCCAATGGGACAAGGCCATGTGCTCTATATGATTAAAGAGGGTGATGCGAAGATCAAGCTGATGAGTTTCTATACGGTTACGGGGTCTTGGGCAACGTATGGGGAAGTGAAGTCTATCGCAGCAACCCATAGCGTGGGGTGGAAGAATGGTATTCTTTGGACGCAGCCTGCGGCACATCGACAGGGGTTTGATTTTTCATTGGTCGATGTGGAGTCAGGTAAACTATTATTACACTCTGTTGATTGGTTTGTTCTTATTGTTTATTTGGCTGGGATGCTTGGAATTGGCCTGTATTTTTATACAAAACATGCGCAAGGGTCTAAGAGCGATTTCTTTCTTGGGGGCCGGTCTATCCCTTTTTGGGCAGCAGGAATAAGCCTTTATGCCTCCAATGCCAGCTCGATCAGTTATATTGCGGTTCCGGCAAAGGCATTTGCCACTAACTGGAATTATCTCGTGAGCAACCTTATTGTCGTTTTGGGGCTGGTGTTTGTTGCTATATGGATTGTTCCTCTCCTCAGACGGCTCAATTTGATGTCGATCTTCCAATATCTTGAAACACGGTTTCATCCGAGTATTCGGGTTTTATCCAGCGCCCTTTTTATCGTATTTCAGCTTGGGGGTCGAATGACCATAATCCTTTTTCTGCCTTCAATGGCGATCGCAACCGTGACCGGGTTTGACGTGACTTTAAGTATCCTGATTATGGGAGGAATTACCATTATCTACACTGTTCTTGGCGGTATGAAGGCGGTAATATGGACGGACGTGATCCAGTTATTTGTCATGTTCGGGGGAACATTTTTTGCCATTGGGTTTGTCTTTATGATGCTTGATGGCGGAATCAGTGAATTCCTTTCAGTCGCCATGGCAGATAATAAAACGGAGCTGGTAGACTGGAGTTTTAATCTTACAGGGGCGACAATCTGGGGATTTATCTTTTTGATTACTTTTGACACAATTCTGACCTTTCCAAAAGATCAGGTATTAATGCAAAGGGTTTTATCCACCAAAACATCAAAGGATGCCGGGCGATCCGTATGGACATTCGCCGCCATTGTTCTACCGGGAAGTGTCCTGTTTTATTTGGTGGGCACGGCTCTTTATGTTTTTTATCAGAGCCATCCCGAAAGAATGGATCCGTCTTTATCCATTGATGCCACATTCCCTTTATTTATTGCGGCAGAGCTACCCATAGGCATCACTGGCCTGATCATTGCCGGTATATTCGCAGCCTCCATGTCAACGCTGTCCAGTATTTTAAATAGTGTGTCTACACTGGCCACGGTGGATTTTTATGAGAAAATATTCACAAATTCCAGTGAAAAGACAACCATAAGATTTGCAGAAATAATAACGGTTGTTTCTGGCGTAATTGGTATTGGTCTTGCCTTATTATTAACGCGCTTTGAAATTAAGTCATTGCTAGATTTAGCTTTGGAGCTATGGGGTTTATTAGGAGGAGGTTTCGCGGGGGCCTATACCTTGGGCATGTTTACTCGCAGATCTAATTGGCAGGGTGTTGTTATTGGGGTTGCTGTAAGTATAGCGGTTACATTAGGCGCCTGGGCAGTTGGTTTGGTCCATCCCTATTTCTATCTACCGCTTTCCGTGTTTGTTTGTATTGTGGTTGGCTATACTTCAAGTTATCTTTTCCCGGCACCAAGATCATTAAAAGGGCTTACAATATATGAAAAAGACAGCGCATAACTGGGAATTGTTAAAGAGAATGAAGAAATGAATACAAAATTTCTGAATACATTTGTAGCGGTGGTGGATTGTGGCTCGATGGCCGCCGCCGCCCGGGAACTGAATATTACGCCCGCAGCAGTGGCACAGCAAACCCGCACCCTTGAACGTCAGATTGGCGCTCCATTGATAAAGCGGTCCGGCCACACGGTTGTTGTGACTGAATCGGGAGCCCGCATATTGGACCGTGCACGTGCTCTATTACGGGATGTGAGCGATCTTCATACGGTAGCCATAGATGATGCTATTGGTGGGGAGCTTCGGCTAGGGGCGGGGGGTACGGCGCTAACCGGAATCGTACCGGATGTCCTGTCCCGTGTTATAAAAAAATTTCCTCAAATGACAGTATCTATCCGCACAGGCCTGTCTATTGATCTGCATAGGGCAGTAGAAAGTGGAGAATTGGATGCCGCTTTTGTGTTGGAGGCTCCATTTGCGCTGAATAAGACGGTGAGCTGGAAATTGGTACGTGAGGAGCCACTGATTGTTCTGGCACCAGAGAATATGGCTGATTGTGATCCCCATGAGCTTCTCGCAACCCAACATCTGATCCGCTATGACCGACATTGGTGGGGCGGGCATCAGGTGGATGAATATCTGCGCGAGGCCGATATTGTACCCATTGAACGATTTGAGCTTAACTCATTGCATGCAATCGCTGTCATGGTAGATCGTGGTCTGGGTGTTGCACTTGTCCCTGACTGGTCACGCCCCTGGCCGGAAGATCTGAAATTAGTACGCATTCCGCTACCGTCCACATGCGCTCCGCGTCGCGTAGGGGTGGTCTGGTGTCGTTCATCAATTCGCATCCGCCTACTTAAGGCTTTTATCGAAGAAATCTGAAAATATAGAATGTTACTTGGTATTTGTATCCCGTAAACAACAATTTGTAACGTCTGAAGATACTATGATGGGCTTTTGTTTCTTTTGCGGATGACTAACATATTAATTCATAGGGAAGGCTTTACTGTATGTGAGGTATCTTCAGCTATAAAAAATGGATTAGCAATAATAGTTATCTGAAAATTAGCGATCCGGTGAATTATTACTAGAATGTAACAGGAGGACTGCCAAATGGGCAAAAAAAACCAACACTCTATATTCAGAGGCAAAGTACCGACATTGACGTCGAGTATAATAGCTTCAATGCTTTTCGCGTCTGCATCCGCAACATCGTATGCAGCAGATGAAGCCGCAGATGATGAAGAATTTGAAGAAGTGATTGTAACAGGATCACGTACAGGTAAGGCGTTAAACAAAATTCCCGGTGCTGTTAGTATTATCAGTGAGGCTGAAATAGCACGTGATTTATCATTGACGTCTGACTTAACAGCCATGTTATCCAGAACAGTTCCAGGTTATGGCCAGTCAAAACAGCAAATGGACAGACGCGGTGAAACACTGCGTGGTCGCACCGCTTTGCGTTTGCTTGATGGTGTCCCTCAGGGTTCGCCTCTGCGGGATGGGAGCCGCGATAGTATTTTTACCGATATGGGTATCATTCAACGGGTTGAGGTCGTTAACGGCCCCTCCGCCACGGAAGGCATTGGCGCA
Source organism: Emcibacter sp. (assembly GCA_021774875.1). Lineage (GTDB taxonomy): Bacteria > Pseudomonadota > Alphaproteobacteria > Sphingomonadales > Emcibacteraceae > Paremcibacter. The sequence continues at coordinate 8,293 of JAJFIP010000013.1, read as the reverse complement.
TCCGGTGGTATTATTAACTATATCACAAGAACCCCGACACAAAATGGTACTGAAGTGATGATTTCAACACAATATCGTTCACAGTTTCATACGGACAGTGACAGTTGGCGTGTTGCGGTGAATGCTTCGCACAAAACGGATGATTATGATATTCTGGTTGCTGGTTCCTTTGCTGAAACAGGAATTGCTTATAGTGGTGATGGCAACACGATTGGTATTGGTACAAGTGGGTCAGACAGGGATTCAAAAGGTAATAACCTGTTTATTAAAGCGGGTGCAAATTTTGGTGATGGTGATGAGCAGCGCGTTGAAGTTTCTCATAGTCGTTTCATACTTGAATGCCAGTGTCGCTACAGTATTTTTATTGAATTCCCTGAGTTCAATGGCCATCTTGATAACAATGTTCCAATTAAGTCACAAAAGAAACAACCTCTTGGTTCAAAAGCTTCTTTCAATGATTTTGTGCAGACAACAATAACCTATACTCATGATAATTTGTTTGGCGGTGCGTTGCAAATACAGCTTTATGATGCGGATCAGGCCATGCGCTTTGAAGCAGAATTATCTGGCAGTAAACAGGACCCACTGATAGCGCCACTTGGTACACTTATTGAGCAATCAGAAGTTGCTGCCCAGAAAAAAGGTTTCCGTTCATCATGGAGCACAGATGCACTATTTGGCAGTGAAGGACTTGGACTGCAAATCGGTGTGGATTTAGTTGAAGATATTGCTCAACAGAGGTTTGCTCTGACGGATCGTATTTGGGTTCCGCCCATGGAATATACAAGTTTTGCACCCTTTGCACAGGTTTCCTTTGATATGGATGACTTTACTATTTCTGGTGGCCTTCGTTTAGAGGATGGCAATCTTCGTGTTGATGATTTCACACAAGTATGGGCCCTTAATCGCAAATTTGTTAATGGTGGCGATGTTGGCTATAATGAAGTATTGCCGAATGTTGGTGCCATCTGGCGGGTGAATGATCAGTGGTCTGTATTTGCATCATATTCCAAGGGCTTTACACTTCCCAACGTCGGCTTTGCATTACGTAAGATTAATTGTAATGCGGACCTCTTAGAAGGTTGTCCAAATGATACGCCAACATTTGTGGAAGATATTCTTGATCTGGAAGCTATCATTGTCGATAATATTGAAATTGGTTTTAGCTGGACAGGTGAAGATGGCAGGTTTGGTGTTTCAATATTTGAATCAACTTCCGAGCTAGGCGACGGTGTCGCAATTGGTGCCGACGGTGAATTTGAGTTAGACCGTTCACCGCAGAAAATTCAGGGTATTGAAATGTCCGGTTCCTATAACCTATCCGAGGACGTTTCCATATCGGCAATTTATTCAAGCATTACAGGTAAAAAACCATTTGTAGATGGTGGCCCACTTGATAGAGAACTCGATGTGTTTAACCTTAACCCCAATAAACTTAATGCATCATTAGATTGGCAGTTTATGCCAGAGGGCAATATTGTCTTTGGCGCTTCAAGGTTCTTTAACCGGGACATTAATGAGGGCAAATCGGGTGAAGAACATATTAAAGGGGCTACACTCTTTGATCTGGCCATTAATTATCAGATTGGAGAAGGTACATTGTCTCTTGGAATTGATAACCTGCTGGATAAAGTTTATTTGCCTCCTACAGCTCAGGTATCATTCTATAAGAACTTTATTTTGGGCCGTGGCCGTGAAGTATCTATTGGTTACACAGTAAAGTACTAACCAAGGTTTTCGACCAGCCCCTAGTTGCTATTACGGGGTTGGCGATAAAAAATACCGGCTGGTTTGCGAAAGTGTCTTCTAATATGGTGCCACATTCGCTGACCAGCTTTTTTTATCCCCTAATTTACGTTACAGTTACATGAATTTATTCATAAGTTGTGGCTTATTGTTATTAGGAAAAGAAAGTATGTCTAAAAAAGATACGGCGACCCAGATAGCTGGAAGAATTAATAAGCGCAACCCGGATGCGGCAAATTTCAAAAAAGCCCCCAATCCACAAAGTTCAGAATTTGTGCAACCTCATACTTTAAGCCATCACCTTCCCACACCCGGCATTACACCTCCGTGGCCATTTCAGAATGTTGGCAGCTGGATGGTGGATATGGAAGATAATATAGAGGCTTGGCGTGCGGGTATGAAGTTATGGCGTGCTGAGCATCTTATCCGAATTGGTTATGATGATTCAGAATACCGCCGGGAAGAATTGCTCTGGTCGCAACGTAATTTTATTCATGTGCAAATGATGGTTGAGGATCGTTACTTTTATGACCCCGTTGCCGGTGAATATACAATAGACAAATACCTCGATGATTTAATCGCGCGATACGGCGGTATTGACAGTGTTTTGCTTTGGTATATTTATCCGAATATAGGTATCGATAACCGTAATCAGATTGATTTGGCCAGTGACCTGCCAGGTGGAATTGAGGCGTTAAAAAAGGTGGTTTCAGATTTTCAGGCCCGGGGCGTTAAAGTTTTTCTGCCGACGATGCCCTGGGATAATGGCACGCGGGATTCTGGTGTGCCAGATTGGAAAGAAATCACGGAATTAGCAGCAGTGGTTAAGGCAGATGGTATTAATGGTGACACTTATTTCGCGGTACCCAGGGCATTTCGCGAAGCATCAGATGCAACAGGACACCCTGTTGTATTTCAACCTGAAACAACCCCACTCGCCGATGATCATATTATGTGGAATAATCAGAGTTGGGGAAAATTAACCACAACCGCAGTTCCCGGTGTCAGTAAGCTCAAATGGATTGAGCCGAGACATATGGTCAATGTTGAGAACCGCTGGGGCCGGGACAGGACTGATGATCTTCAATATATTTTCTTTAATGGTGTCGGATATGTTGCTTGGGAAAATATCTGGGGAATATGGAACCAATTGACGCCGAGGGCAGGAGAAACCCTGCGGCGTATTTCCAAGATTTATCGTAAATTTGCCGAGCATTTGGTAACTCAGGACTGGGAACCCTATTCAACAACATTACAATATGGTGTTTTTGCCACGGCTTTTCCTATAGATGGTACAACACTCTGGACAATAATCAGCCGGAATGAATATGAATTATCCGGTGACCATCTTGCGGCAATATATTGTGAGGGAAGACGTTATTTTGACTTATGGAACGGTGTGGAAATAACCCCACGTATAGAAAATGGTGAGGCTATTATTACTTTGAACATAGAAGCCGAAGGCTATGGCTGCATATTAAGTGTGGATGAAGGCGTCGTCATAGAAGCCCTTACAGAATTTCTGACAGAAATGAGAAACATGGCCGAGGTTCCGTTGCAAAGTCTTTCAAACGTATGGCAGTCGCTGCAACAGGAGATTGTCCCTATTGAGTCCACTAAGCCAACTGATGAGGCGCCGGCGGGCATGGTGCTTATACCGGCGGGAAAATTTGATTTTCGTGTCAATGGCATTGAAGTTGAGGGCTATACATGGGATGGCGTGGATTTCCAATATCCCTGGGAAAAAAGTCCACGCCGTTACCACCAGCATAGAATGGAATTGGATGCTTTTTACATTGACCGTAATCTGGTGACCAACGCCGACTATTTAGAATTTATTGAAGCGACAGGCTATTATCCCACAGACGATCAAAATTATCTTCAAGACTGGCAGGATGGCAGGCCACGGACGGGATGGGATAACAAGCCAGTAACCTGGGTATCACTTGAAGATTGTCGTGCTTATGCTGCCTGGGCCGGAAAACGCCTGCCCCATGAATGGGAATGGCAATATGCCGCTCAAGGTATAGATGGTCGTATATTCCCGTGGGGCAATGACTGGGATGATAATGCTGTTCCCAGAATGGAGAGAGGTCGGGATATGTTGCCACCGGAAGATGTGGGTTTGCATCCCGAGGGCGCCAGTCCGTTTGGTGTAATGGATCTTGTCGGCCATGTATGGCAATGGACGGATGAATTTACAGACGAGCATACACGTGCGGCTTCTCTTAGAGGCGGTTCTTCATATATTCCGACAACATCGCATTGGTATTTCCCACAAGCCTACCAGCTTGACCAACATGGGAAATATTTACTCATGGCGCCCGGTAAAGATCGTGCGGGTTTGTTGGGTTTTCGTTGTGTCGTTGACACACAAAATAGCTAACATACTGAATTCAGGGTATAAAATATTTATGAAGATAGTTTTTGTGAAGTTTGAGAATAGGGGACTAGGCTTCTTTTTATATAGTATCTCGGCTATTCTTGATTAATAAATGTATTTGGGACGGTTTCAACTATGAGTAATTCTTCAACATACCCACCTGATAAAAGGTCAGGCCCCTCTGGTCCGCTTAGTGGTGTTACTGTGCTTGATTTAAGCGCCTACATTGCCGGCCCTTATGGATGTACCCTTTTAGCGGATCAAGGCGCTGATGTGGTGAAAATTGAAGCGCCGTCTGGTGATAATTTACGCAAATATCCCTCTACTCTGGAAGAAGAGAGCAGAGCATTCATAGGCCTTAACCGAAGTAAACTTGGTTTGGTACTTGACCTCAAGACACCAGAGGGACTCTCGGCCCTGTTAAGACTGGTACGAAAAGCGGATGTTCTGGTGCATAATTTCCGACCCGGCGTGTCTGAGCGACTTGGTATTGATTATGACCAATTGCAGCAGGTTAATCCGCGTATAATTTACTGTGCTGTTTCGGGGTTTGGGGAAACAGGTCCGTTGAAGAACAAAGCAGGGTTTGATCAATTATTACAAGTCATGACTGGTATGTGTACGATTCAGGGCAAGCGAGGAGGCAAACCCGAGCTCATTTATGGCTCAGTAGTTGATTATTATGCCGCCGCATTGGTGGCTGGCGGGGTATCATCTGCCTTATATGAGCGGGAACGCAGTGGGCTTGGTCAGATGGTCAGTATTTCACTGTTGCGCAGTGCGATGGCGATGCAGTCAGCACGGCTGGTGTGGGCGGAGGGTGAGCCCAAGGATATTGGCCGAGATTTTCGTTCTGGCGGCGTTTCTGGCATTCATCCGACCCGTGATGGCTATCTTTACTTGTCCGCGAATACCGAAAGCTTTTGGGATTCTCTTTGCAAAAAAGTTAATCTGCCAGATCTCGCCTGTAATGAGCGTTATAATACAGTGCGAAAGCGTGCTGAACATGCGTCAGAGATTGTCCCCCGATTGCACGAAGAACTTCGCGCCCGCACCGCATTGGAGTGGGAAGTATTTTTGTGTGATGAAGTTCCTTGTGCTGCGGCAAAACCAGTTGAAGACTTATTTCAAAATCCTCAGGTGCTGGCAGAAGAAGTGGTGGCGAACTTTGATCATCCTCTGGTTGGTCACTACCGTGGGCTGTCACGGGGGATAAAGTTCAGTCGAACGCCGGGTCCAGAACCATACGCATCACCCACCATGGGACAGCATTCTGACGCTATTTTGGAAGAGGCGGGATGCACGAAAGAAGAACTCCGGAAATTACGTAAAAAAGGCATCATTAAATAGCCTATGCTGTGGTCTTTCATTGAGGTAATTATCGGACTTATTCTCCTTACATGGGGTGCGGACCGTTTTGTCGAGGGAACTGCTGCGGCGGCAAGAAAACTTGGCATGGCTCCTTTGCTGGTTGGATTAACCATTTTGGCTTTTGGTACGTCAGCACCGGAGATAATAGTATCTGCCTTATCGGCGCTCAGAGGGGAACCTGACCTTGCAATAGGAAATGCCCTCGGGTCAAATATTGTAAATATTGGCCTGGTGCTGGGTATTGTGGCATTGATCAGACCAATAGAATTAACTTCCGCGACTATTCGCCGGGAAATGGCAACACTTATGGCCGTTTCGCTGCTAGTCGTAGTTTTATTTCTTGATGGTAACTTGGGTCGCCGTGATGGTGCTGTTCTTCTTGGTGCTTTGGTTTTGGTTGTCTTCTGGATGATTAAAATAGGTTTCAGGTCACCGGATGATGATCCCATAGTTGCTGAATATGAAGCAGAAATTCCAAAATTTCATAACATGAAGATAATGTTGTTTTGGCTTTTTACCGGATTAGTAACTTTGCTTGTCGGGGCAGAGCTTCTTGTGGGCGGGGCCATTAACGTTGCCCGTATGATGGGTGTTTCTGAGGTTGTTATTGGTATTGTCCTTGTGGCGTTTGGTACTAGTCTGCCAGAACTCGCAGTGTCCATTTCGGCTGTTCTCAAGGGCGAATATGGCCTAGTATTGGGTAATATAATCGGGTCAAATATTTTTAATTCGTTGGCAGTTGTTGGCATTGCAGGTGTTATCGCGCCCTCAATCTTGCCAGCATCGGTATTATCGCTTCATATTCTGGTTATGGTCGGTTTCACATTGGGTCTGTTTGTGATCACATATGACTGTGATGGCAAATACGCCATAAGAAAACGTGAGGGGCTATCATTATTGGTCGCTTTCCTCGCCTATGAAGTTTATGTAATTATGTTAAACCTAGCCTGAATTCTGGGTAGTGAGAACGGACTGATAATGCTAAAAATATAAGTTAACTAACTGTATAATATAAGAAACACGTAATTGACTTGAGTGTTACATCAATATATTTTTATAGTCATAATAATGGTATATTATTGGGCGAAAAAATCGGAAAATTATGTCAAAATATAGTGAAAAAATTGTTGTGGTAGGAAGCATTAATTGTGACATTACTACCTATATGTCTAAATTTCCCAAACCACATGAAACGATCATAGCTGACCATACGGCGGTTTCTGTGGGCGGAAAAGGTCTTAATCAGGCTGTGGCTGCCGCGCGGGTAGGGGCCGACGTTGCCATGGTGGCCTGCATCGGGGATGACCAATTTGGCGTGCAAGCAATAAAATATCTGTCAGAAAATGATGTTTCTGTGGAGTATATCACTTGTAGTGATGATGTTGTCACGGGGACCGCCGCCATATTTGTTACCAGTACTGGCGAAAATATGATCGCGGTATCACCGGGTGCTAATGCAGAACTCAGCCCTCGCCTTGTGGAAGATGCCCATGATTTAATTAGCTCTGCTGATGTGTTGATTGTTCAGCTGGAAATTCCGTTGGATTCAATTGAAGCTGCCCTGAAAATTGCTAAAAAGGCCGGTGTCAAAACAATATTAAATCCGGCTCCGGCTAATCCAGATGCCATCAATTTGTTGCCGCTCGCTGATATTGTGACCCCCAATGAAACCGAAACAGAGCTATTGGCAGGTATTTACCCTGATAGTGCAGAAGCGACGGACAAGGCATTAAAGGTTTTTCATGATCTGGGTACGGACGGGGTCATCATTACCAAGGGAGAAGACGGATGTGCTATTTCCATTGGCGGCCATCGCGTAAACTTGGGCACATTTAAAATCAACATGGTTGATTCAACAGGAGCGGGAGATGTGTTTAACGGGGTTTTTGCCGTTGGCCTCGCCCGGAAATATTGTCATGAGGAAGCCGCGCGTCAGGCCTCTGCGGCAGCGGCTATTTCAGTAACCCGCCCAATGGCAGAAGGTGCGGCCCCTTTTGCCGCTGAGATAGAAGAATTTTTGACTAAATATTCTTTAGATAACTAATGCAATTGCCAATATAATTGGTGGATTTTGCAACCAGGTTCTATTTGAGGTTTTAAGATGGCTGCAGTCACTTGAAACTGTATTTGCTTTATCAAAAACCATGTGAAAAGCTGGCTAATTATTCACTTATAATCATTATTTGAACTTTTTTGAAAATTTAACACTTTGTCTGCCCGGCGCGGGCATCATGAACATGAAATATCAATTATTTAGGCTTTGAGTTATATAAAGGCGTTTACTTCAAGATTGCAAATCGTGTCGGACGGGATAGTATAATTAATGGGGGAGAAATTTAAGTTCAACCTATGCTCTAGATTTAAACCTGAAACTGCAAGAAATGAAGCTTGGGTCAAACTTGGGTGTAAATAGTCCTTTTTATTGTATTTATCCCTTATCTGTTTCTTAAAACCCTTATAAATCAACAAATGGTGCGCTTTTTTCGCTGGGGGTGAAAGGCTTAGAAGTTGTGTTGTAAAAAGTACAATAGCTCCGAGTATAGTTTGAGTTTAATTCCCGCCCCCGCAACCATGTGTGGACGGCCCTTTAAATGCAAGGGATATTTTGATCTTTTGTAACGATAGGATTAGGTACTGTCATGTGTCCGGCCTTTTGTGCGGTTTATTGCCGCTGACCCTGATGATTTCCGCGGATCCAGTCTCCAATCAATAAAACGCTCATTCATGAGCATGGTTGCGGGCGAGATGCCTGGATTTTTGGTTTCCTGTCCTTCGTTATCATCACATCAAATG
>JAJFIP010000120.1 GCA_021774875.1 Emcibacter sp. | reverse complement strand
GTGTTTCAGAAAGCAGGTTGTATTCGCGGCCCAATGTTACATACATGGACATCACCAACTCTTCACGTATCGAATCGATCGCGGGGTTGGTGACCTGAGCAAATAATTGTTTAAAATAATTGAACAGCAACACTGGCTTGTCGGACCTGATGGCAAGAGCCGCATCGTTGCCCATTGAGCCGGTGGCTTCCATGCCCGTTTCCGCCATAGGGGCGAGGACAATTTTAATGTCCTCCATGGTGAACCCGAAAGCGATCTGCCTTTTTACAAGATCGTCAAAGTTGGCAGTCTTCTCATTTTTAGTCACAGGCAGGTCGTCAATGGACACCTGGTTTTCTTTAAGCCATTGGCCATAAGGGTTCCGGCTGGCAAGATCGGTTTTGATTTCTTCATCAGCGAGAATGCGACCCTGTTTGAGGTCGACAAAAATCATTTTGCCGGGTTGCAGGCGGCCTTTCTCGATGATTTCAGATTCCGGAATGGGAAGCACCCCCACTTCGGAGGCCATCACAACCTTCCCGTCTTTAGTCACAATGTAACGCGAAGGCCGCAGGCCATTCCTATCAAGGACTGCACCAACCACTTCACCATCAGTGAATGTGATGGAAGCAGGACCATCCCACGGTTCCATCAGCGATGCGTGATATTCAAAAAAGTCACGCTTATCTTGGGCCATAGTTTCATGACCCGCCCAAGGTTCCGGGATCATCATTTGGACGGCATGAGGCAGGGAACGCCCGGTCACCACCAGAAATTCGAGCGCCTGATCAAAATCAGCCGTATCGCTACCTCCCGGTGGAATCACAGGTTTTAAAAGATTTTTGTCGGGGAAGAGATCAGACTCAATCAATGATTCGCGAGCCTTGATCCAGTTCTTGTTCCCACGGATGGTGTTGATCTCGCCATTATGCGCGACCATACGCATCGGTTGGGCGCGTCCCCAGGATGGAAAGGTGTTGGTGCTGTAGCGCGAATGCACCAGAGCCAGCGCTGATTTCATCTCCGGGTCCTGGATGTCCTTGAAATAATGCTCGACCTGCGGTGCCATGAGCTGTCCCTTGTAGACAAAGGTTTTGCTCGACAAACTACAGATGTAATAGGATTCGTAAAGCTGCGCCATCCCGGAGGCGCGAATGGCCTTGCCGGAACGTTTGCGGATCACATAGAGCTTGCGCTCAAGCTCGTCCTGATCACGCACCAACCCGGCACCGCTGACGAATAACTGTTTCATGAGTGGCTCGACTTCACGAGCCACATCACCACAATGGGCGTTGTCGACCGGAACATCACGCCATCCTAAAAAGCTCAGTCCCTCTTCCTGGATCACCTGCTCGAATATTTCCATTAAATCCGGTGCGCGCCCACTTTTCGGGAAAAAGACCAGACCGGTGCCGTACTGCCCAGCATCAGGAAGGTTGATTCCAATCTTGTCGCATTCCTTTTTAAAGAACTCGTGCGGAATCTGGATGAGGAGTCCGGCACCATCACCTGTGCGCGGATCGGAACCGCAGGCGCCACGGTGCTCCAAACGGTAAAGCAGGTCCAGCGCCTCGCGGATGGTTTCGTGAGTTTTTACACCGTCCATTCGGGCAACAAACCCGACACCACAACTGTCTTTCTCAAAGGCGGGATCGTAGAGGCCCTGTTTTGCAGGTAGCTTTTGTATAGTCATTTGGGATAAATCGTCCAAAACAATTGAAAAATAGGGGTTAAGATAAAACACCCGTGGCACTCTTTAAAGCAAATGGGATGCCAAAACCAGAAGGCTTTTGAAGTCAAAGAGTTACACGTAACCCACCAGACAAGGGGTCAAAATATACATACTTTAGAATAGCTTTTCAACACAATATTTACTTATATGTTAATACAGGCTGGCAAATAAAGCCGGCCTGATCGAGAAAACGTAAAGGTTTTGTTTTTTAGGAGGGGCTATTATCATCCAGAATCCGAACTTAAAACTGACTTCCTTCTATAGAATAGAAAAGCTCCGCATATAAGAACTGTCATCAGACTGATACCCGCTCCGGCATAAAACAATGGAGGCTGATAGTACATTTCCACTGTCGATTTTCCGGGTGGAACAATGATCGCCCGAAACACCATGTTGGCCCGGTAAATTTTGACGACCTGACTATTCACCTTGGCGACCCATCCGGGATAATAACTTTCACTTAAAAACAATAATTGCCTTTGCGTTGAATTGACTTCCATCTGAATCGAATCAAAAGTGTTCTCCGTTATTTTGACCTTACCCGGCTCCTTTCTATTTGGAAGGTTGTTGCCATCTCCACAGCCAAAGTAACCGGGTTTATTTTCAAGAAGAACGGTTTTGGTTGGATCAAAGTCCTTAGCAAACATGACCTCTGCCAACTCATCATCACCTGAAACCATTTTACAATCCGGAACCAGAAACGCACGTGGCATATAGTTGTCGTTCTTATAGCTCAGGGTCGGGATATTTTTGAGCCCTCTATCCCCCCTGTCCTTGCGGGCCTCTTGGGAGTGCGGAGGGTTCATTAAAAACAAGGGAAATTCTGGCCCTACAAAATTTGAAGTCAGGATGTATTTCACATTCAAGGCGCTCAACATTTTCATCCGTCCTTCAATAGACTGACGATTGAGCAGATCATAAAACTGACGATAACGTTCCCGCCAGATGACCACCGGTCCCCCGACCTGATAAACCCCATTGCGTGAACGGACATCAAGAGGGATCGTTTTTTTGGGGACCCTCAATCCACTGAGCTTTTGAACTTCTCCATTTTTGGGGGCAACCGTTTCCGCATCTCTGGATACAAATATCCTGAACAGCGATTCATCCGAAAGAACCATTTTTGTTTCAGGAGCCTTCTTTTCAAAATATTTGACTGGCACCTTAAAATAAAACCCAAAGCCGCTGAAGAATAAATCAACAAACAATACTGAAAAACAGACGTACAACAACCACTTCTTTTGTCCCATGGACTTGGTGTACAGGTAAATAAGCATGCCGTAGGCGAATAGAAATAAGAACAACCGTTTTGCGTTATAAATCGTAGTGAGGGTCACCTTTTTTTCCCTATATAGGGAGACGACCTGATTGACCATTTCATCCAGGTTTTGGGAGGGTCTGTAACTGAAAAAATGCTCTTGTAAAATATGTTGTTTGAAAAGCTGACTCCAAAACTCAGGGAACTCTTTTAACCACACAAACATGACAACAGAAAAAATCGTTGTGGCTAGACAAACAAAACTCAGCCGTGAGTTTACTTTCAGAGAATGAGAAAATTTTCTTAATCGATCCCATCCCAACCCTGCCCCGATGGAGATAACCAAAATAGCGGGAAAAACAAACTTGATTGGATATCGAAAATGATTAAATCCCGGCAGATAGTCATAAAACAGGGGAAACAAAAACCCGTTTTTCCCGAGTGCAATGTCAAAGGAAACCAGGACAACCAAAACAAAAACCCAACCGCGCCTGCCTTCCTGGAAACAGTTATAAAAAAACAGCATCAGGGGAAGCGTCCCGAGGTATAACGAATGCAGCCACACCTGGTTGAACCGGACTTCTTTAGTATTTTGAAGATAGCCGTAGGGATCCAGGAAAAATAACTGAACAATGTCCTTCACTCGCATGGACCATAGGGAAGAAACATCCCATGGAACCCCGTTATGCCTGTCTGATAAATATGAAAGCTCCCAGGTGGGTAGTGCCTGAACCGCGATCACCCCGACAAACAAGGCAAAAAATATCAATAAATAGTTGGCTCTGAACTTCCAATCCCCAACACTCCCACCGGAATAAATCAATCCGGGAAAAGCGGCAAACACGACGCACCAGGCAAACAACTGATAACAGGTTTCAACCCCTCCCGCGAAAAACATCACGGCAGCAACCAGGGCAGCGCCGACTGCCCCTCTAAAATTCCCGCAGAACAACCCCCAAAAAAATACCAGCAGGAACAAGGGAGACCAGGCCACAGGAAACAAGGTAGAAAGGTAATAGTGAATCGCGAGCATGTAGCCGCCCAGCATAAAAATGGTTGCGGATACCAGGGCCCCTTCTCTCCCTACATTTTGTTTGCGCATGAAGAGGTACATACAAAACCCGGCCAGCGCGTAATGGAGCACGATCGAAATATTAAAAGTGAAATAGAAGGGAAAGATTAAGTAGAGCCAGCTAAAAGGGTAAAGCACTGCGGGCTGCAAAGTAGCAAACAAAGGGGTTCCGCTCAGCAGGTAAGGGTTCCATAAGGGGAAGTGCCCTAGCGCAACCTGCTCCAGCCAAAGTTTTCTCATCGGGATGAAAAACAAACCGAAATCATGGCCGGAGAAAACTTTGTCGTCGGTGATCATCCCATAGAAATACAGACAGGCGATCAGAATGAAGCCGTAAAATGCCAAGACGTACTCAGATCGAGTCATTCCTCTGAACTTTAAACTAGGCAATCCACGTTTCATTTATTGTGCTATCCTTTTTTCGGATTTAACGGTTTTTAAAGCAACGATTGTAACATTCATCGCTGACCGATCACTCTTCCACGCAGGGTCGATGCCCTCATGCACCATTGCGCCTTCATACTGCTTCTCACATTCCTTGCTTTCTGGGGTGGTCATAGCGCTTCCGTTAATATTACGGATTCATTTCTTGCCGTCACTTATTTTATTGCCTCAGCGGTATTTGGCGTTTTTTCCTTCATCTACCTGATTCAAAAAAAATCAACTTCACATGAAGTCGCCTGGACAACCCTTATCCTCCTGGTTTTTCTAGGATGGCTGGTATATGGCTACCGGTATGGACTCGACGGTGAACAAAGCCTGTCGATGGCCGTGAAATATTTTTCCGGGATGATTCTGGCAGTCAGTTTTTCAATTTACTATCAAGATTCAAAATTCCTCAAAACAGCACTTTGGACTCTATTATCCATTGGAGGACTGTATGGAAGTCTTTGCTTATTGTTACTGGTTAAAAGAGATTGGTGGTACTACCTTGTCGACAATGGCATCGCGACCCTGTTTTCCAATCTAAATTTTCTCGGAAATTTTTTTCTAGTGCCTGTATCCATTTGGCCTTATTTTGCCGCCGAAGCGCGACACCCTCTAATTAGAACGTGTGCCTACTTCGCCGGCATTCTTTCCATGCTGGGATTGTATTTTTCCAATTCCAGAGGAGGTCAGCTCACAGGTATCGTCATTCTTGGTATTACTTTTATATATTTTCAAAAAAACCGTTTGAGTGGATTTGTAAAACTTACTCTTATGATGTTCCTTGTGGTAGCCGTTTCGTATTTTCTCCCCGCTTCAACAATGAAGTATTTAAAAATTGGAGAGTATTCACTTACTCCTCCATCTTTTAATAATACCGGATTCGTCAAAGATCCCATGGGAGCTTCGCTGGGTAACCGGTTCAAGTATTGGGAAAAGTCGTGGGACTTCATCCAGAAAAGCCCCTGGCAGGGCTCCGGTCCCTACTCTTTTATCACTTTGTACAAACCCCACCAGATTGAATTCAGCCACAATGCCCATAACCTGTTGATACAGACCGCAGTTGATTCGGGCGTTATTGGTCTGGCTCTACTCTTGATTTGTCTGGGAGTCCTTGCATTCAAATTATGGAGGGGGTTTTCCAACAC
>JAJFIP010000119.1 GCA_021774875.1 Emcibacter sp. | reverse complement strand
ATGGGTGGCGGTATCGGCATCACCCCGATGATCGCCATGGCCCATAGGCTGCACACATTAGGCAAGGACTTTGAACTGCATTATTCTGCCAAATCCAGAAATGTGGCTGGTTTTCTGGATGATTTTCCCCATGTCACCTGGGCCGGAAAAATACATCTGCATTTTTCCGATGAAGGATCGCGGCTTGATCTAGACAGTCTGTTCACCGATGCCGTTCAAGACCATCATATCTATGTTTGTGGCCCGGACCGCTATATAAACGCAGTACTGGCAGCCGGAGAAAGAGCGGGTTACGCCGAAGACAATTTGCACCGTGAATATTTCTCGGTCCCCGAAGTTCCCGATTACGTCAATCATCCTTTCAGGCTTAAGCTGGCCAAGTCAGGACGGGAAGTCATTGTTCCGGCTGATAAAACTGCAACAGAGGCCCTGGACGATGCCGATATTCATGTGGACGTCAAATGTTCGGATGGCCTGTGTGGTGTCTGCTCTTGCGGATTGATAGACGGTGATGTGGACCATCGGGATTTTGTGCTCAGCAAAAAAGCGCGGCAAGAAAAGATTATTCTCTGTTCTTCCCGCGCCTTAAAAGAAAATGGTGTCGTGACAATAGATCTATAGTGCAACCTTGAAGTCGGCTTCTGTACGTTCGCGTACTTCTTCCACAGTTACTTCCGGGGCGAGTTCAACAAGGGTCGCGCCATCGTCATCAATGGTGAAAACACCAACATCCGAAATAATCATATCAACAACCCGAACCCCGGTCAGTGGCAATGTGCATTCCTTCAAAAATTTGGCACTGCCATCACGGGCGTTATGATCCATGATAATCACAACTTTTTTAACCCCGGCCACCAGATCCATGGCCCCGCCCATGCCCTTGACCATCTTGCCCGGAATCATCCAGTTGGCAAGATCGCCATTTTCCGCAACCTGCATGGCACCAAGGATACTGAGCGCAATATGCCCGCCCCGGATCATACCAAAACTGTCGGCAGATGAAAAATAACTGGTGCTGTCAAGTTCGGTAATGGTCTGTTTGCCTGCATTGATCAGATCGGGGTCGATGTCCTCCTCATAAGGAAAAGGGCCCATACCAAGCATACCATTTTCACTTTGCAAGGTAACACTTATGCCATCAGGGATGAAGTTAGCCACCAATGTTGGAATACCAATACCCAGATTGACATAAAATCCATCCTGTAGTTCCAGTGCCGCACGCCGCGCCATATCTTGTCTTGTCCAGGCCATTATTCTTCTCCTCTTTCGGTGATGGTGCGTTGCTCGATGCGTTTTTCCAAATCTTTCGACTGAATAATACGCTGGACAAAAATACCGGGAGTATGAATCTGGTCCGGATCAAGCTCGCCAACTTCGACCAGTTCCTCGACCTCTGCCACGGTGAATTTACCGGCTGTCGCCATCATGGGGTTAAAGTTACGGGCAGTTTTCCTGAAAATCAGATTGCCTTCCTTGTCACCCTTCCATGCTTTAACCAAAGACACATCGGCGATAAGTCCGGTTTCCAGAATATAGGTTTCACCGTTAAAGTCCTTATGCTCCTTGCCCTCCGCAATCAGGGTGCCAACACCTGTCTTGGTATAAAAGCCGGGAATGCCTGCGCCGCCTGCTCGGATACGTTCAGCCATTGTGCCTTGAGGATTGAATTCAAGTTCCAGTTCCTCAGCCAAATACTGACGTTCAAATTCCTTATTCTCGCCCACGTATGATGAGACCATTTTCTTGATCTGGCGGGTTTGAAGGAGCAGCCCCAGACCGAAATCATCAACCCCGGCGTTATTGCTGATGGCAGTAATGCCCTGAGTACCACTGTCACGCAGGGCCGTGATCAGGTTTTCAGGAATACCGCACAGACCGAAACCGCCTGCCATAATGGTCATACCGTCAAATAATACCCCGTCAAGGGCCGCCGTGGCGTCTGGATATGGTTTTTTCATGTTAGTCTCGCTCCTTTATGAAAACTTTTTTTGTTGCATGAGTTCTACCCTAAATGACACTAAGAAATCAAGTATGACTTTGGGTCATGATAATTATTGATTTTTCTGGACAAGACGCTTCGTATCCTGATCAATGAATTGTCTCAGTCTTTTTGTCAGATCATCATAATCGGTATATTTCCTGCCGTAGTCGAGATTAAACCCATAATCAAATTCTGGTGGATTTTTCCCTTGTGTGTGCTGCAGAATTGTTTCCAGCTTATCCATGGCCTTAGCCAGCTTTGCCTCAGGGGAAAATGCTTGTTCATATTCATCCCAGAGAGAGAGTATTTTTTCTTTTATCTTTGCTGATAAGGGCGATGCAAGCTGTTCAAGGTCTTTTCTTTCTTCATGATTCTTATTTGTCCCTTCAACCTGATCAACGGCAGCAATGTCACCCCCTATGGTTTCACCAAGATCATGAATGATACAGATTTTTATCAGTTTGAGAATATCAAGGTCGGGATAGTGATCTTCAAACAGCAAAGCCATCAAACACAAACGCCAGGTATGCTCAGCAGTGCTTTCCGGGCGGCCCGTTGCAGTATAGGCACTCCTAAGTGTGTCTTTTAACGGCTCCACAGCTCTTAAAAAATCTAATCTCGCGGTTAATTCATCATCTTCCATCGGCTATCCAAAACTTTTAAAGTATTCATTATAGATTTAATTATATTGGCCATTTTGTTGCCAATAGTATCTATACAATATTTATCTACAGTGATAGCATTTAGCTTTAATTGGATATATAGAAAAAAATTTTCAGGAGCACTCAGGCACTTGTGAGTATCGGGAATGACCATTATTTTGACGTTACCATAATTGGTGCAGGTGTCGCAGGAATTGCTTCTGCTTATTATCTTTCCCAACAAGGGCTTAAGGTCGCCTTGATTGACAAGCTGTCCCCCTTATCATTTACATCTGCCCAGTCCGGGGAAAACTATCGCAACTGGTGGCCTCATCCAACCATAACAGATTTCACCAACCATAGTATTCAGTTGATGGAAGAACTTTCGCAAGTAACCGATAATTGCCTGTTAATGACCCGCCGGGGATATCTGCTGGCCAGCCGGGATAATAAATCCGATGAATTGATCAAGCAGTTGTATGAGGGGTACGGTTCTTCAGGTGAAAGACAAATTCGCCTGCATGATAATCCAGGTCAGCAATCATATGTTCCAGCACTATCATCCGACTGGGAAACTTCAGTTGATGGCGTAGATGTCATTCACGACAAAAGTATTATTCAAGAAAATTATCCTTATCTGGACCCGGACGTAAATCTTCTTATTCACATCAGACGTGCTGGTGAAATTAGTTTTCATCCTCTTGGTCAATTTATGCTGTCTAAAATTCGCGCCAATGGTGGTCGGCTTTTTCAGGGGACTATAAAGTATATCGAGCATGCTGAGAATACGGGTTTCACGATCTCGCACGACTTTAATGGGGAAAAAACAAATATCTACAGCTCAAAATTAGTTAATGCGGCTGGACCCTTTGCAACAGAAATTGCTAAAATGCTAGGTGTGAACCTGCCCCTAAAAAATATCTTGCAGCAAAAAATAGCTTTTGAAGATATTAATGGATCTATCCCAAGAGATATGCCATTTGTTGTTGATCTGGATGACTGTATCCTGGAATGGGATAAGGAAGATCAGGAGATTCTGGCCAATGAGTCAGAAACCCGTTGGCTTACAGAACCCATAAGCGGGGGTATCCACTGTAGACCTGATGGTGGCAACCACGGACGCTGGATTAAACTGGGTTGGGCATTTAACAAGAAAATTTCCACACCTAGTTGGGAGCCGGAGCTGGACCCCCTGTTTCCTGATCTGGTTTTACGGGGAGCATCAAGACTTAACCCGGCCCTCAAAAAGTATCTTGGGCGTCTCCCGAGAAATTTCGCCCATTATGGCGGCTACTATTCAATGACCGATGAAAATTGGCCAATTATAGGCCCTATGGGCATTAAGGGTGCATATGTTGTTGGTGCCCTTTCCGGATTTGGCACCATGACGGCCTGCGGTGCTGGCGCGTTAATAACGTCATGGATTATGGGGGACACTCTACCAAAATATGCCAGTCAGTTATCATTAGAACGATATGCAGATCATAATCTGATGCAAAGGCTGAAAACACTTTCAACGGGATCCCTGTGATAGCAACATGCTAATTCAAATATGTGACAAGAAATATTTTAGTGGCTGCCTTGATGCTGACATGTGATTTTGCTAGTGTGCTGCATACTTAATTTAACCAGATTTTTTGAGGTACTGAATTGAAAAGAATTTTTTGGGCATTTGCCTGTTCCTTGATCGGGATTGTTGTTTTTGTTAATCCTGCTCTGGCAGATAATCGTCAACTGCTCGGAACTTACCGGGACTGGGATGCTTTTTTGCTGAAAAAGAACAGCGGCGAAAAAGTCTGTTATATGATTTCAATTCCAAAATCCTCCGCACCAGCCACATTGCGCCATGGCAATCCGTTTCTCACCGTATCCCACAAACCTTTGCGAAAAATCAGCAATGAAGTTAATTTCGTTGTCGGCTATAGCTTCAAAAAGAATTCCCGCGTTACCATGAAAGTGGATAAGAAAAGGACATATCGTCTGTTTACAGAAGGCGATGGGGCATGGGGTGATGATGTAAAATCAGACAATGCCATGACGAGCGCTATGAAGCGAGGCAGCAGCCTTATTATGAGTGCCCAGAGTGGTCGCGGCAATAATACCAGCTACCGTTTTTCACTTTCGGGCTTTACTGCTGCCCACAACGCTATTACAAAGGCTTGTCGTTAATGTGTAAAATAAAATGCAGTCACTACCACTTGGAACAGAACCGGTTGTAACAAACCGTCCCACAATTGATGTGGCCAATACCATGGTCGGACTTGACCGTGAAGAGATTGGTGCGCGCCTGCGCAGCATCGACATCCCGGAAAAGCAGATCAAAATGCGCACCTCTCAAGTATGGCACTGGCTGTATTATCGGGGTGTGAAAAGCTTTGACGAAATGCTTAATGTGTCAAAGGAAATGCGCGAGAAACTGGCAGAGCATTTTACCATTGGCCGCCCGGAAATTATTGAGGCCCTGGCGTCCAGGGACGGCACCCGCAAATGGCTGATGAAATTTCCCGATGGCAATGAGGTCGAAACCGTCTTTATCCCCGATGAAGCAAAAGACAGGGGAACCCTGTGCATTTCTTCACAGGTGGGTTGCACCCTGACCTGTAAATTCTGTCATACCGGAACCCAGAGGCTGGTGCGAAACCTGACTTCAGAAGAAATTATCATGCAGTTTCTGGTGGCGCGGGATTATCTTGGTGAATGGCCGACACCGTCTGACGGCAGAATTTTATCCAGCGTTGTCATGATGGGCATGGGCGAGCCACTTTATAATTTTGACAATGTAAAAAAAGCCCTGAAGATTATCATGGATGACCAGGGCATTGCCCTGTCCCGTCGGCGCAT
>JAJFIP010000118.1 GCA_021774875.1 Emcibacter sp. | reverse complement strand
GGGGCCGGGGTGCATGATCATGGCATCTTCTCTGGCTACTGATAATTTGTCATAGTCCAGGCCATACAGGGAAAAATATTCACTGATGGTGGGAAAATATCCACCATGCATACGCTCGGTCTGCAATCGTAGCATCATGACCACATCGCAGTCTTTCAAACCTTCTCTCATGTCATGATAAACTTCAGCACCAAGGTCTTTCAGGTTGGCGGGCACCAACGTGGACGGGCCAATCACCCGCACTTTTGCGCCCATGATGTTGAGCAAGTGGATATTGGACCTGGCCACCCGGCTGTGCAGTACGTCACCACAAATAGCAACTGTCAGGTTGGCAATTTTTCCCTTGCGACGTCGGATGGTCAGGGCATCAAGCAGGGCCTGAGTCGGGTGTTCATGTTTGCCGTCCCCGGCATTAAGCACGGCGCAATTTACTTTTCTGGAAAGAAGTTTTACCGCACCTGAATTTCCGTGTCGAACCACCAGAAGGTCCGGCTGCATGGCGTTCAGGGTAGAGGCCGTATCCAGCAGTGTTTCACCTTTTTTTATGGATGAACCGCTACTTGACATATTAATCACATCTGCGCCTAGTCTTTTCCCGGCCAGTTCAAATGACATGCGGGTTCTGGTTGAATTTTCAAAAAACAGGTTTATCTGGGTCAGTCCAGTCAGAATATCGGTTTTTTTATTGGTTTTTCGATTTTGTTCGGCATATTTATCGGCAAGATCAAGGATGCAGTTTATATCCTGTGCAGAAATGCCTTCGATGCCAAGAAGATGTTGATGGGGGAAGCTTGAATTTGCCGTATTTTCGGCTTCTGACATATTTTCAGTCCTTGAATTTTTATAGTTCTCACTGAAAAAACATCTTATAGGAATAAAACCATCAGCAAGCAAGACAATTTCTGTATCCGGCAAAGTAAAGCCCCATCTGATATTGACGGGGCTTAAAGTCTGGTGGGGCTTTTTTTAGATCTGGGTAGCTTTGGTTTCTTTGGCTACCTGCCAGATATTTTCTTCATATTCAGCATACTCAGTTGTCTGTTTCTGTGTCAGTTGAGTGATTTGCTGCAATTGGCTCTGTTGTAATTGCCTCAGTTCCTGAGCCTGTTGTTGCTGCATTTGTAATAATTCCTGCCGCTGCGCCTGTTGTAGCTGGAAGCATTCCTGGGTTTGTTGAAATTGAATTTTATTCAGATGTTGACTTGGTACTCCTGGAACAACGCCAACAAATGCGGGGGTAGGGGCTTTTTTTTCAGGCATTTGAGTGTCTCCTTTTCAGTAAGTGAGTTGGTTAGAATGAGACTCACACGAACCCGCAAAAAAGTTGGCTTCGAAAAACTCAAAAAATAGGGAAAAAAAGAAAATAATAAAAAAGACGCGGGTCCACGCAAGATAACCACATTATACTTTAGGTAATGCTAAAATTCAATAGTTTATTTCGTATTTTTCTAATATAATAGGGCTGGGAATCGGAGGAGTCGTTATGACCTATTGTCTCGGAATTCGCGTTAAGCAAGGATTGGTATGTCTGGCCGATGGCCGCCTGACTAGCGGTATGCAGGCCCATAGTGCGGGAAAGGTCAGTATGCACAATATAGACTCCCGCAAAATATGTATCATGACATCAGGATTGCGTTCCATTCGGGATAAAACTCTGGCTTATTTTGATGATTTATGTGCGAAAGGCGATCCGGGGGATCAAACTCAACTGCGTGATTTATTGAAATTTTATTCTCAGGCCTTGCGGCAGGTGGCATCGGAGGACTGGGACGCGCTTCAGCGGTCCAACTTACGCTTTGATCTTCACGCTCTGATCGGGGGCAAACTGGAAAAGGATGACAGTCCGTGCATGTATCTGGTCTATCCAGAAGGTAACTGGGTTGAGATGAATGAGCGCACTATATATATGACCATTGGGGCGACGTCTTATGGCAAAACTTTTCTGGACCGGACGTTACGCTATGACACACCCATGGAAACGGTGGTCAAAATCGCCTATCTTTCATTTGATTCGACAAGAGTTAGTACTGTAGATGTGGGCTATCCTATTGATTTACTTACCTATATTGATGAAGACTGGCGTCGTGAATTATTTGAGTATGATGATCTGGCCCCGCTTTATCAATGGTGGAATGAACATCTCCGGGATCTGATTGCAGAACTACCGGATAAAGACAAGTTCAAATCTCTGCTGTCATAATATTAGACAAATTATCCAACGCGCCTTGCAGGATATAGGCAGCGGCCATTTTATCGACCACCTGCTTGCGGCGTTTTCGACTGGTGTCGGCTTCCAGTAGGGTTCGGGTAACGGCGGCGGTGGATAATCTTTCATCCCAAAGAGCAATGGGAATGTCTATTTTTTCAGAAATATTTTGGGCAAATGCTCTGGTTGACTGACAGCGCGGGCCTTCACTGCCATCCATGTTTAGCGGAAAGCCTAAAATTAGCCCGCCAACTTTTTGCTCTGTGATGATGGTAAGTAGCCGATCTGCATCGTGAGTAAATTTGCCGCGTTTTAGTGTCTCCATAGGGGTGGCAATACGGTACATTATATCAGAAAGGGCGATGCCAATGGTTTTGCTGCCCAGATCAATTCCAAGTAGCCGTTGACCAGCTTTGAGATGGTTTTTAATTTCTGTCAGTTCCACGAGCATGAAGGGGTTATACAAAAGAAATTAAAGAAAAGCAGTATTTTAAAATTTCTCCCTTGATGTTTTGGTAAAAAAGGCTCAGCATGCGGACAAATTCCAAGGGGAGTTTTGAGATGAAACTGAGACCCTGCCGGTAATATTTTTACAAGCAGAGACCCTTTGAACCTGATCCGGGTAATAACGGCGGAGGGATGGAATCATGTCATGTTATTCCCTCAAATATACCGGATCTCTATAACGAACAGGGTATTTAAGTCATGAACATTCAAAATAAACCGGAAAAGATGAAAGTCAGTATAGGGCCGCTTCCTGCATCGCGTAAAATATATGTGGCGGGAACTGTGGCACCAAATATCAACGTTCCCATGCGGGAAATTACCCTGCATCCGAGTGCTAATGAAAAACCGGTAAGGGTTTATGATACGTCCGGCCCTTACACGGACCCGGATGTGGAAATTGATATTTACCTAGGTCTGTCAAGGATGCGTTCAGACTGGATCAGGGGTCGGGCTGATGTGGAAGAATATGACGGACGGGAGATCAAACCCCAAGACAATGGCAATGCAACTGGCAAATATCTTGCGGAAGAATTTCCGGTAAAGCACCGTCCACTTAGAGCAAAAAAGGGCCAGAATGTAACCCAGATGGACTATGCCAGACGGGGGATTATCACGCCAGAAATGGAATATATTGCCATCCGTGAAAATATGTCCCGTGTCGAAGCTGGTGATGAGTATAAGCGCGATGATTATGCCGAAGATTTTGGCGCTAATATCCCCGATGAGATTACCGCAGAGTTTGTCCGCCGGGAAGTGGCCGAGGGCCGCGCCATCATCCCGTCCAATATTAATCATCCCGAAGCTGAACCTATGATCATTGGCCGCAATTTTCTAGTCAAGATTAATGCCAATATCGGCAATAGTGCGGTAGCGTCTTCTGTGGCTGAAGAAGTAGAAAAAATGGTCTGGTCAACGCGCTGGGGCGGGGATACCCTGATGGACCTGTCTACGGGCCGCAACATCCATAATACCCGCGAATGGATTATCAGGAATTCTGCTGTCCCCATTGGAACCGTACCCATCTATCAGGCTCTGGAAAAGGTTGACGGCATTGCCGAAGACCTGACATGGGAAATATTCCGCGATACCCTGATCGAGCAAGCCGAGCAGGGGGTTGATTATTTCACCATTCATGCTGGTGTTCTGTTGCGCTATATCCCAATGACCGCAAAGCGGGTGACGGGGATAGTCAGTCGTGGTGGCTCGATCATGGCAAAATGGTGCCTGTTCCATCATAAGGAAAGTTTTCTCTATACCCATTTTGAAGAAATCTGCGAAATCATGAAAACCTATGATGTGGCTTTTTCGCTAGGTGATGGCCTGCGTCCAGGATCAATTGCCGATGCCAACGATGATGCCCAGTTTGCCGAGCTTGAAACGCTAGGAGAGCTGACAAAGGTCGCCTGGAAACATAATGTGCAAGTAATGATCGAGGGGCCTGGCCATGTGTCCATGAACAAGATCAAGGTCAACATGGACAAACAACTGAAAGAATGTCACGAGGCACCTTTTTATACCCTGGGTCCACTGACCACCGACATTGCGCCCGGATATGATCATATCACCAGTGGCATCGGGGCCGCTATGATTGGCTGGTTTGGATGCGCCATGCTATGTTACGTGACCCCGAAAGAACATCTGGGCCTGCCGGATCGGGATGATGTCAAGGTGGGGGTCATTACCTATAAAATTGCCGCCCATGCCGCCGATCTTGCCAAGGGCCATCCGGGGGCACAGTTACGGGACGATGCCCTGTCACGGGCGAGATTTGATTTCAGGTGGGAGGATCAGTTCAACCTGTCACTAGACCCTGAAAAGGCGCGGGAATATCATGACCTTACTCTGCCGAAACAGGCACACAAAGTTGCCCACTTCTGTTCCATGTGCGGCCCGAAATTCTGTTCCATGAAAATTAGCCAAGAGGTGCGCCAGTTTGCCGATAACGGCATGAAAGAAATGGCCGAAAAATTCAAAGATTCCGGTAGCGAGTTATATCAAACCGTGGATGCAAATAAATCATCCAATGATGCGCTGAGGTGAGGGCAGAAATAAAGACCCAGTTCAGGAACATTTTTTTGAATCCAAATCCCTTGTTTGGTGTATAACTCTGGCGTTATACTATGGTGGATTTATATCAAAATAGGACCGCTATGAGACAACTCCTGAAATTATTTTCCATAATGGTTATCGGATTTTTTTTGCAAAATTATCTGGCATTTGCAGAAATGAAAAAAGCTGATGAGGCTTTTGCAAAGGGTGATTATCAAGAGGCTTTTACGGAATATATGGACGAAGCGACTAAAGGAACAGCACAGGCGCAATATATTATAGGTATATACTACAGAGATGGAATAATTGGGCCGAAAGATTATTCACAAGCAATTATCTGGCTGGGTAAAGCCGCAAATCAGGGCCATATATATGCCCAGTATAATATTGGCGTTTTATTTTCTGATGGTAAGGGAATCCCGCAAAATTATGGGGTGGCAATAAAGTGGTTTATTCTGGCTGCGGAAAAGGGCTTGCCTCTAGCGCAACATAGTTTAGGTGTTTTGTTGCAAAATGGACTGGGTGTTCCCAAGGATTTAGAGGGTGCGACAAACCTTTTTATCCTGGCGGCAGATCAGGGATATGGCCTGTCACAGGCTAATCTTGGTTATATGTATGCTATGGGCATCTTCTTTCCTCAAGATTATGTTCTGGCGCATATGTGGTATAATATTGCAGCAAAACATGGTGTTTCATCAGTAAAGAAAAGTGTTAAGCAAGCAGAAAAAATGATGTCGACCCGGCAAATTGAACAAGCCAAAGCTATGGCTGATAAATGGTTTGAAAAACACAAGAATACCGAATGAGAAACCCAGTAGTACGGGGAATAGTAGCCTACAAATGCTAAAATGGAGTAATCTGGCCTTGATAAGCCAGTAATTACGGGCTGAATTTGATTTTTTTGTCCAAAATTTATATTTTTTTCAGGATTTTTGCGAAATAATTTTCCCCATTAACTTTAATTAAGGAACAGGGTTGTCAGCGATAAAGTATGTGTGATATATATAAGAATAATATTCTAATAAAGGCATGAAAAGTAGAATAATATGAACTATAATAAGATAGATATGGCAATACTTGACTTACTTCAGAAAGATATTAGTATTTCTATTGATGAATTGGCTCGGCGTGTGGGATTGACAAAAACCCCCTGCTGGCGGCGTGTTCAGAAATTGGAAAAATCGGGTGTTATCAAAGGCAGAGTTGCCTTGCTTGATGGAAAAATACTGGATCGGAATGTATCGGTATTTGTTCAGGTCAAAACCAGTCAGCATAACAAGGAATGGCTGGAAGATTTCTCGAAAGTCGTATGTGATTTTCCTGAAGTCGCGGGATTTTACCGTATGTCCGGCGAGTATGATTATCTGTTGCGGGTAATTGTCCGGGATATTCCGGCTTATGATGACTTCTACAAGCGCTTTATAGAAGTCACTAGCCTGAGTGATGTTACCTCCAATTTCGCTATGGAAGAAATCAAGAATTCCACAGAGATTTATCTGGGAGATAATTGATAATCTTCCTGTGAACCTGCCATCAGACGCACCCGGCTAAAGATAAATAAGGATACTGGGTGCTAAAAAATATTATGCAGGAACATCAGCCATTAATAAAACAGATCAGGCAGTCAATCATTGGTGAGGGCCAGCTTTTTCCGACGCCATTTGGCCTGAAACCAATGATATATTCCGATTATACCGCCTCTGGCCGTTCCCTGACATTTATCGAGGATTATATTACCGAGAATATTTTACCCTTTTATGCCAATACTCATTCGAGCGCTTCGGCCTCCGGGCGGCAGACCACTTCTTTCCGTGAACAGGCCCGTAATCTGATCAGAGAATCATTAAACTGCAGCGATCAGGATGCAGTTATTTTCTGTGGTTCTGGCGCGACCTCGGCTATTCAGAAAATAGTGGAAATTCTGAACATCCGCATTCCGGCAAATCTGGATGATATTTATGATTTTTCATCACAAATCAGGGCAGAGCATAGGCCCGTGGTTTTTATCGGGCCTTATGAGCATCATTCCAATGAGCTTGCCTGGCGAGAAAGCATCGCTGATATGGTGGCTATTCCGCTAGATGATACGGGCTGTATCGATATGATTATACTCCAGGAAGAGTTGGATAAATATGCTGATCGTCCGTTAAAAATTGCTAGCTTTTCTGCCGCATCCAATGTCACAGGCTTGCTGACAGACGTAAAAACCATAACCCGTCTGCTTCATAATAACGGGGCATTGGCTTTTTGGGATTATGCTGCAGCAGGGCCGTATGTAGACATAGATGTAAGCGGATGTCTGGATGATACGGGCGACACAACTATTGACGCGCTTTTCATCTCACCCCATAAATTTATTGGCGGGCCGGGGACGCCGGGCGTATTGATGATCAAAAGCAGACTGTTAACCAATCGGGTGCCTTCCATACCGGGCGGTGGCACAGTGTCCTATGTATCGCCGGAAGGTCACAAATATTACGCTGCGGGCGAGGGGCGCGAAGAAGGCGGAACCCCTGCTATAGTGGAATCTATCAGGGCGGGAATGGTATTCCAGCTCAAGGATGCGGTCGGCGCGAAGACCATAGAGCAGCTTGAACATAATATGGTGAAACGTGTCATTAAACGCTGGTCAAAGAATCCAGCAATCCAGCTTCTTGGTGACCTTACCGCGCCCAGAATATCCATATTGTCTTTTTTGATTATGCGGCAGGGAAAACCGCTTCATTTCGGTTTTATTGATGCCTTGTTTAATGATCTGTTCGGGATACAGGTTCGGGGCGGATGCTCTTGTGCCGGCCCGTACGGTCATATATTGCTGGGTATTGATATGCCCCATAGCCGGGCGATCGCAGATGCTGTAGATGCAGGATATACTATTCTGAAGCCTGGCTGGGTGCGGCTTAATTTCAATTATTTCATTGATGAGGAAACCTTTGAATATCTGCTTCAGGCAGTGGAGATGATCGCAGAATATGGCTGGAAATTACTGGGCAAATATAAATATGAACCAGAACATGATACCTGGGTTTGTCGTCAGGGTATGGCTACGCCAAATCGAGATCTGGGGCAGATATGTTTTGAGCAGGGCGTCTTTCAGGCCCCTGATAATGAATATTTAGGCAAAAGACTGCCCCTGTCCAGCTATCTTGAGCAGGCGGAGAAGCTTTTTGCGGAAGTGGATTTGAATACTATTGATCCAACACAACCCCTGCCGAAAAAATTTGAAAAATTACGTTGGTACAGTCTTCCCGGTGATATAGTGGTGCCAGATAGTGAGTAATGCTCACTCGGTTATCAAATGGGAAGCAAACTCGGCAAAAAGCTGGCTGTCAAAGCTCACATGCTGTTGTAACAGAAGATCGGCCTCTTGCTCGTCGCCTTGCAATATTGTTTCAACAATTTTTTCGTGCTCCTCAAGAGATTTTTCTATCCAGCCTTTTTGATGATGTTGTGATCGTAAAAATGGCTCCAGACGCTTGCCAAAAATTTCCAGCTGATCCATAAGAACATGATTATAGCTGGCGTTATAGATAGCTCTATGAAAACCGATATTCTGGTTGTAATAATCATCTGCATCGTTTTTTTCTGCGGCCAATCGACATGCTGCCTGTGCAGCCTTTAAAGAATTGACTTCAGTATTCCTAATACGTTTTGCCGCAAGCCGGGCGGCAAATCTTTCCAGTCCCGCAAAATATTCCAGCATTTGAATAAGGGTTTTCAGGGTCATACCCTTGACAATGGCTCCCCGGCGAGGGCGGCGTTCCACCAGATGTATGGCTTCCAGCATCATCAGTGCTTCCCGTACCGGCGTGCGTGATACGCCGAAACGTTGAGCAATATCAATCTCTTCCAGACGTTCGCCCTGACGGATTTCGCCGGTTACGATTTGCCGTTCAAGCGTTTGCTTTAGTCGGTTAGCCTGTCTCATTGCGCCGTTAGCTTTGGTGGTGATGCCGCATCATAGACTTTCTCGCCATCAATGAAGGTCATATTAATTTTTATATCATGCAATTCTGTGATCGGCATTTTGAATGGGTTGGTTTCGGTAATGACAATATCAGCATGCATACCGACCTCAATAGCACCAACCAGATTACGGTGGCCCATTAATCTGGCTCCATTATCTGTAAATATATCCAGGGCCTCTTCCAGTGAAATACGTTCTTGTGCGCCGAGAGTTTCTTTGCTGCCGCCGGGTTTTTGACGTGTTACCATGGTTTCAATCGCCAACCAGGGGTTAACTGAAGGTACTACCGACCAGTCGGACCCGGCGACCACATTCACATTTGTATCAAGCGCATCCCTGATGGGAACCCAGCGTTTCATGCGCTCTGCTCCAACCGCAACCTTGACATCCTCTGCAATAGGTGTTGGATACCAGATATAGGGTGAAAATTCCCATGTCATTTGAAGGCCATAAGCACGCGGTATATCATCCTCATGGACAAAAGTGCCGTGGCCCACATGATGGGTGGGGCCACCAAAACCGTTTATTTTGCGTGCAACGGCAACGGCGTCCAGTGCGGCACGAGCTGCCCCGTCACCCGCAGCATGAAATTTTATGTTTAAGCCTTGAGAGTCATAAAATATTACCGCTTTTTCCAGCTTGTCCTGTGGGATCATAAGGATACCTTTTTCAGGCCGGTTATCATCCCCTTTTTTAGCATCTGCATAAGGTTCAACCATGGCCCCGGTATGGCTTTCGGTGGGCACACCATCCATGAAAATCTTGACACAGTCGGGCGCAAAGCGGCCACGTTCATAAAAAGCCCGGTTTTCAATTAATTTTTCGCCAGCACTCATTTCACTATTGGCCCCCGGTGTCCAGACGAGACAGCCGCGAATGCGCTGTTTTATCAGTCCTTCTGCGGAGAGATCGGCCATAGGTCCGATGTTATGTGATCTGATAGAGGCATCGGTATAGGATGTGATGCCATATGAGAGCATCTGATTAGTTGCCAAAATCAATGCTGTTCGTTTTGCTTCCTCTGATGCGGGCGGTACGAGCCGCTCGACGAGATTTGTGGCTGTTTCCCGTAGAAGTCCATTGGCTTCACCTGAACTATCCCGCTCAATAATGCCCCCATCGGGATTAGGTGTATCGCGGGTAATGCCTGCCAGTTCCAGTGCCTTGGAATTCACCCATATACTATGGTGCGATTCATCATTCAGTATTACCGGATTATCTGGAGCAATAGCATCAAGAAAAGCCGTGTTCTGCTGACCGGGGTTAAAAACAGCCCCGACCCAGTTACCGCCAAGGAGCCATTCACCGGGTTTCATATTTGCCGCGCAGGCTTTGACTGTTTTTGTTATTAGTTCGGGCGATGCCCCAGGTTTAATACCGCAAGTAAACTGTTCCATACCGGCGAACAAGACATGGACATGAGAATCATGCAAGCCGGGAAGCACGGTATCGCCGTCAAGATCAATGACCTGTGTATTTTCGTTGGCTAATGCTTTTATTGATTTAGTATCGCCAAGAGATGTTATGATGCCATCACGTATGGCAATTGCTTCAACCCATCCAGTAGGTGTTTTGATTTGACCATTGGTCATAATCAAATCATTTGGGGCATCTGCAAAAACAGGGGTGTGACACGTCACTGCCAATGCTGTGAGTATAAATCCAATGGTTTTTTTCATTTTATTTTGCCTCAAATAATTTTTCACCGTTAATGAATGTCATTTTGACTTTTGTCTTATGGAGTTCTGTGGCAGGTATTTTGAAAGGGTTTTTTTCAACCACAATAATATCGGCCAGCATACCAACCTCAATACGGCCCACTTTGTCGGACATACCCATATGTTTTGCTGAATTTACGGTAAACATATTAATGGCTTGCTCAAGAGTGATGGCCTGGTCTTTGCCAAAGGATTTTTTGCTGCCACCCGCCATTTCCCTCGTTACCAGAGATTCTACCGCAATCCAGGGATTAACAGAGGGCACAACAGCCCAATCCGACCCCGGAACCACCAGCGCACCGGATTCGAGAGCCTCGCGCACTGGCCAGACACGGCTAATACGTGGCTCACCTATGGCAGACGTAATATCGTCATTTATGGGGCTAGGCGTCCATAAATAGGGCGACATTTCAAAAGTTGCCCCGATAGTACGGGCACGGGAAATATCTTTTTTTGAGATGAAGGTACAATGTCCTACATTATGTAATTGGCCACTGAAACCGTTGGTAGACCTTGCGGCTTCAATGGCATTCAATCCTGCCCGAACAGCCGCATCTCCGGCAGCATGAAATTTTACTGTCATGCCCATTTTATCAAACCGGATTAAAGCCTTGTCCAGAATATCCTGATCTACAAGAAGCATTCCTTTACGGCTGGCTTCGTCTGTGCGGCCCTCGATGGTTCCCATATAATCATCAAGCATGGCTGCTGTATGGCTATCTGTGGGCACGCCATCAAGGAATATTTTTACGCAATCAGGCGACAGGCGATCTCTGGCATATAGATTTCGATTGGTTATGACTTCTTCTATTTCTTCCCCGCCCGGGAACCAGGTCAGGCACAGTCTGATGCGCTGTTTGATGAAACCTTCGTCGGCTAGGGCCGCATATATTTCGGCTTCTCTTCTAACGCCAGCGACAAAGCCCAGTGAGGCTTCATTGTATGAAGTGATGCCATAGGAAAGCATATTATTTATCGCCCATTTAAGGGATGCTTTAATTTCTGCGTCTGTGGGGGGAGGGATGTGTATTCTGACTAGTTCGATGGCCGATTCACGGAAAACGCCGGTTGGATTGCCCGCTTTATCGCGTTCAATAATACCACCCTCCGGGTCAGGAGTATCTTTTGTGATACCGGCTATTTCAATGGCGCGAGTATTTGCCCAACCACTGTGACCACTGGTGTCATTGAGTAAAATTGGATTATTGGGGGTGACAACATCCAGCATAGTACGGTCTGGTATCCCACCGAGGGCAGAGGCATCCCACTGACCGCCTGTTATCCATTTTCCGGCGGCTTTGTTGTCCGCGCAGGATTTTACTTTCTGCTGGGTTTCTTTCAGGTTTGAACCCTGAAGGATTTTACACTGAATTTCACCAATACCGCCATAGAGGGGATGCACATGCATGTCATGAAATCCGGGTAAAACAGTTTGATCATCAAGATCGACAAATTCTGTTTTTTCGCTGCCCATTGCGGCTATTTTATTATTATTGCCGACGGCCATAATAACGCCGTCACGGATGGCAATAGCCTCTGCCCAACCCGATGGCGTCCTGATCTGGCCATTGGTCATAATCAGATCAATTGCCCCACTCTGGGCACTGGCTGCTCCCTGAAACAGAAAGCCTGCAATTAAGGCAAACCCAAGAATTTTGCTCATTTTATTTTCCCCTTAAAAAAAGGGGTCATGGCGGAAATCATGACCCCAGTTACCCTAAATTAGTACCAGTATTTAGTGACGATTAAAAGTCATAAGATAAAGTGATACCATATGTGACAGGCATTCCGTTCACTCTGGCAAAAGTTCCGTTTCCGGCAAAGGCCGCTGACCAATAATATTCATTGAATAGATTTCGGCCCCAGATAGTTGCTCGCCATCCATTGGCAGCGCTATATACCCCAATACGGGCATTAACCAATGTATAATCACTTACCGGATCCTGAATGCCGTTATCGGAATCTGTTTTATGTGAAATATCACCCGCAATCAACATATTCAGATCATCGGTCACTGCCCATTCATAAGTTACAGTAGCATTGGCTTGCCATTTCGGGGCATTAGCCAGTTCAGAGCCGGAAGCATCAAATGTAACCACATTCGGGAATGCGCTGGCATTAGCATCAACGGCTTGATACTCCGTTATTTCTGTATCCAGATAAGCCAGACCTGCGTCAATGGTCAGACCTTCTGTGACCAGCCAATGGACTTCAGCCTCGGCACCAAATATCCTTGATTTTGGCACATTGGTCAGGCCTGCAATATTCCCGACCGGCGTTACAGCAGTTGAAGGTTCCTGCTTGTCTTTGTAATCATAATAGAAGGCGGCCGCATTAAACTGCATCCTACCCTCGAGCAGCGTCGATTTCAGCCCTAGTTCATAGGAGGTCAGAGTTTCAGGTCTATAGGGGAGTAATTGGCTATGAGCATTGGCAGCAGCCCCGTTGAATCCGCCTGATTTAAAGCCTGTGGAAACCGTACCATAAAGCAGAATGTCATCGTTAGGGCTATAATCCAATGTAGCCTTCCACATCCATTTATTAGTAGCAATACTGTCACTGAAAATGGGAAATTCAAAAGACGTGGGGAAGGCAACAATGTCATCAAGTATGGCACAATCACCAGGTTGAAGGGCAGCGGCCCCGGTTAGTCCAAAAGCACCATTCCAGAATGCGGCCAGACTTCCTTCGCCGGTGTCGAATGTACAACCTGTCCATTCGCGGTCTTCTTCGGTATAGCGGGTGCCAAGGGTTAGTTTAAACTGTTCGTCAAATTGCCATTCCACATGAGCAAAGCCAGCTATGCTATCTGTATCCTGCACTGAATCAGTGGTGATTTCATTAATACCTAAGAACACACCAAAAAATGAGTCTCTCATATCAAAGAAATAATCTTCTGCGACCGTATCTTTGGAATAGTAAGCCCCAACGATCCAGTATAAATCCGAGTCATCGTTATTGGAGGATAGACGTATTTCCTGAGAAAAAACTTCAACTTCGGAATCGCGGGTAATCAAAGCATCGGCGAAATCAACCCCGGCTGTCTCGAATGACTCAAAGCGATCGAATTTATCAAATGCGGTAATTGTAGTCAGGTCAATGCCATCAAAGGCATATTCAAATTTTGCTGACGCGCCCTTTAAGGTATTATCCCGCTTGGGACGGAAATTTTCCGGCCAGTCTGCTGCGCGATTATCACCTACTTTAAAGAAAGGTTCGGCTGCGGGGCCAGTGGGTAGCGGTTGAGACACTCCAAAAATATCTGTGCCATCATAGGCAGTAACACCTATATTGTCCGACTTGTCACGGAACCAGTGAAGATTAAGTTTTAACGTTGCCACTTCACTCAGTTCAATATTCAGCAGGCCCCTGACAGCAATTTCATTTTTCTTACCCAATGTATCACCCGGGCGGGTAATGCTTTGCTGCCAGCCGCTATCTGACTGGGTTATTTGTGTGGACAGACGCCCTTGTACTTTATCTGATATAGCCCCACTGAGGTATCCTTCCAGGCTAAAAACATTGAAGCGAGAGAAATCGACTTTCACGCCGGCCTCAGTCTCATCTGTGGGTTTACGACTGACAAAATTAATCTGTCCTGCCGTTGTATTACGGCCATAAAGATCACCTTGCGGGCCTTTGAGCACTTCTACACGTTCCATATCGAACAACGCCCCTCGGGTCATCACTGCATAGGGCATTGATACTTCATCAAAGTAAAGTCCAACCGTGCTGGAAGCCACTGGTGCAGAATCAGCAAATCCAACGCCGCGAATGGTATAAATAGGAACCCCGCTGGGAAAAGCAGAGGTTATGGTTAGTCCAGGCACAATCGCTTCCAGATCATCAGCGGTATGAACGCCATAATTTTCAAGCATTTCAGCATTGAAGGCATTCACCGTGATGCCCACATCATTGATACCCTGAGCCCGTTTTTGGGCCGTGACGATAACCTCTTCCAGTGCCACATCTGCCGCAAAGACTTGTGCAGGCTGTAGCATGGTTGCGGCGCATAACGCGGTTGAGAGTAATAGTTTGTTGCCTACAGAAGACAGTTCTGCTTTTTGTTTACACATTGTTGCATTCCTCCTAAAATGTTTCTTTTGATAAATTGTGGTTATATTTTCTGACCTCTTAAAGGGGCATTAGGCATTATTATTTCTGATATAGAACCACCAGACTATGGTCATAAATGACATAAAACAGGCTAAAAGTGACAAACTAGCACTTATGTATCCAATTAATTGCCATCATGTATACAATATATGGAGATTAAATATATTCTTGCCTGTCTGTGCCATTTTTTATGATACATAGTGACACGATTATAATCTAAATTAGTTTCACTTTGAAAATGATATGAGGATATGCGCTATATTTTGATTCGCTGGTCGGTTAAAAAGAAGGGTGGGTAAAATAATTTAAGATGATATTATAAAATTTTATGTATACAAAATGTGTAAAGTTAAATAAGAACTAGGCATGTGAAGCGCAAAATAAGGGAACGAATTATGAAAATAGTGCGATTAATACTGATTTTGTTATGTGTCAGCAGTTTTGTTATTGGCTGTGATAAATCTCAAGACATGAAAAAAAATAATCTTCAGGTAGAAGTATTCAAAGGCGGATTTGCGACGGTAAATTCATTTATCTTTTCTAATGGTAAGTCACTTATCGTTATGGATGTGCAGCGAAAGACATATGAGGCTAAAAAACTGACAGCGATAATTAAAGCAAAAAAACTGCCTTTAACCCATATTCTGATCAGCCATGGTCATACTGATCATTTTACTGGCATGGCCTGGTTTCGAGAAGTTTTTCCAGATGCAAAGATTGTAGTTGCCAATGAGGATATCAAGCGCGACATAAAAGATTATGCCATTTATATGGACGGATTTGGCGCAACAGCAGCGGAACCGGTACTGGAACCTGCACTAAAGCCAAAAACAGATGAACTTCCTGATGGTTTTGATTATGAAAATAATATCCATGTGCTGTCCGAAAACAGCCTGACTCTGGATGGTGGTGGTACTCTGGAACTTACGACCGACTATAAACCAGCAGAAGCCAAACATATTTCAACTGTTTACAGCAAAGATCTTAACGCTCTGTTCCTGTCTGATTTTGGCTATAATGGTGTGCATCATTGGCAAGGGGATGACATTACCCTGCACCTTATTGCCAATTGGCGCGAAGAATTAGCCAGAATTAAATCACAGTATGCTGACCGCAACCCAATCGTTTATCCGGGCCATGGTGACCCGACGGATATGGGGATGTTTGACAGGATGATTCAGTATATTGATGATTACACCCATGTGGTTTCAGTAGCCAAATCCAGAGAAGAGGCTATGGCTGCAATGATTGCCCTTTATCCCGACCATAAAGAAGCGAATTTCTTTCTGAAATACAGTATTGAAAACCATGTGAAATAAGACTTGGTTTTACTCCGATAAAATTGCTTGCTAACAATTACCATTAAGGCTAGTTCCTTATTATTTTGACTTATTATGGTCCATTATCGGTTGATAAATAATGCTGAGGAAATGGGCCGGTTTCAGGATACCATTACCCCATACCCTATTGAGGTCTTTTAAGGGATCAAGTTTTGTGGCTTCTTCAAGTGAGAGACCCTTTGTAGTGAGGGGGGTAACATTTTCAACCACAGTGACCAGCATATCATGAAAATTCTGTAAGTCCTGTTTGTTGGCCAAAGGGCCATGGCCCGGTATGAGCTTTGTCTTGTCATCAATAATATTAAGTATTTCTGCCGTTGCTGAAATCATGCCATATATG
>JAJFIP010000117.1 GCA_021774875.1 Emcibacter sp. | reverse complement strand
GGTAAGCCGTGCTGCTCAGGATTTTGGCGCAGAAATTGTTGATCTGGATAATATTCTGTATTCTGAAGCAGATGTCTTATCCCCATGTGCCATGGGGGCTATTATCAATGATGATACTATTGACAGGATCAAGGCCAATATCATAGCCGGAGCTGCCAATAATCAGCTGGCACGGGATGACCACGGTCAGGCACTGATGGACCACGATATATTATATGCGCCGGATTATGTAATTAATGCGGGCGGGATCATTAATATTGCGGCTGAAACTCGTGGTGCTTATGATGTAAATTGGGTCAATGCCAAGGTCGAGAATATCTATGATAATCTGAAGGTTATTTTTGAGCGCTCCGTATCCGAAAATCGGCCCACTAACAAAATTGCAGATGAACTGGCCCATGAGATCATTGAAAAGGCCCGTGCCGACAAGCCCTGACCTGCTCTACGAATAATCCTGTTTTGCTTCGTGATTCATTTACAGCTATAGTTGAAAACCTAATGCTATGTGAGTGAATACCATGTCTGAATATTCCCGTGATTTTTTTCTTGATCTGGACAGCAGGGATAAGCTGGCCTCTTTTCGGGATGAATTCTGTTTGCCAGAAGGAATGATATATCTGGATGGTAATTCTCTTGGGGCCATGCCTTTGTCGGCAAAAAAGCGCGTTGCTGATGTCGTGGAGCGGGAATGGGGGCAGGATTTAATTACCAGCTGGAACAAGAATAGCTGGTTTCATCTTGCAGAGAAGCTGGGTGATAAAATTGCCCGGCTCATTGGTGCAGGTCTGGGCGAGGTTATGACTTGTGATGCCACGGGATTAAATCTGTATAAACTGTTATCCATGGCGTTGGATATGAGACCAGACCGCAAGGTCATCGTTATGGAGGGCAGCAATTTCCCAACCGATAATTACATGGCTCAGGGATTGATAAAACAGCTGGGCCGGGGCCATCAGATACGCTTTATCGAAAAAGAGGACATAATGGACGCCATCACAGAGGATGTTGCCGTAGTGTCACTGACACAAGTTCATTATAAGACCGGCCATCTACTTGACATGAAAGCGATTACCGAAAAAGCTCATGAGGCCGGTGCGCTGGTGATCTGGGATTTGTGCCATAGTGCCGGGGCGTTGCCCGTTGATCTGAATGGCTGTAATGCAGATTTTGCCCTTGGCTGTGGTTATAAATATATTAATGGTGGACCGGGGGCTCCGGCCTTTATTTTTGTTGCCATGCGTCATCAGGGCAATGCAACACAGCCTCTGACCGGATGGTGGGGACATGAGGCACCTTTTGCCTTTGAACAGGATTATCGTCCGGCGAATAATATCCGTCAGATGCTAACAGGAACTCAGCCTATTCTGTCCCTGGCCGTTCTTGAATGTGGGATTGATATTTTATGCCGAGCGGATATGGTTGAAATCCACGAAAAATCCATGAATTTATGTGATTATTTCATTGATCTGGTAAAAGCGTACTGTGCGGGTCATGGGTTTTCCCTTGCCACCCCACGAAGGCGCGATGAGCGGGGCAGTCAGGTATCTTTCAGCCACGAGCAAGGCTTTGCCATCATGCAGGCTTTAATAGCGGCCAAGGTCGTGGGGGACTTCCGGGCACCGGATATTATCCGCTTTGGCTTTACCCCATTATATACCCGTTTCGTGGATGTCTGGGATGCGGTCATGCGTCTTAAAAATATCATGGAAAATGATCTTTGGCAGAAACCTGAATATAATCAGTTAACTGATGTCACCTAGTGGTAATCTTGTGGTATGCTTGACAGCGGTCATGGCGATAGTGGAACTGATTTCCAGCACACCTTCAATCTGTGAAAGCCGATGCCACCATAAATCCTCATATTCCTGAATGTCTTTCACCACAATTTTCAGCAGGAAATCAACATTTCCCATCAGGGTATAACATTCCAGAATCTGTGGTATATCCCTGATAATCTCAATAAAATTGGGCAATCTGCGACCATGGGCAGTCATCTTTACCTGAGCAAAGAGAATGATGTCCAGACCAACCTTGTTATGGTCGAGGATGGCGACCCGGCTTTTTATTATTTCATCATCCTGAAGTCGTTGGATTCTGCGCCAGCAAACTGATTTTGACGAACCTGCTTTTTCTGCAATTTCAGCCACAGGCAGCATGGCATCTTCCTGCAATAGATTCAGTATTTTTTTATCCAGTTGGTCCATTTGATTTTGCATTATGGTATTTTTTCCCGAAAAGTAGACATAATTGAAACAATGTGCCGTATATATAGCAAATACGGGGATAAAAGGGAAGAAATTTCAGCAATTTTGTGGTAAAATGAATGCTTAGGAGAATAATATGGTTCCACATAGCGGTAAAAACCTCAAGGTTCCAGCACCCCGCCACAGGCCGGGGGAAGATCCGGAATTTGACAATCTTGACATTCCCAATGCCGGGGCTATTTCGCGTCCTGATATTCTGACCGATCCCAAGGAAATGTTCATTTATGCCAATAGCATGATCCGGGTTCTGGATTTGAAACACAATGCTGTAGGCGAATGGAATCCGTGCCTTTCTGTCGATGAGTTGCGTAAAGGGCTTACCGATATGATGACGACACGCATTTATGACGATCGTATGCAGAATATGCAGCGGGTCGGCAAGATGTCCTTCTACATGAAATCTCGCGGAGAAGAGGCTGTCGCTGTGGCTCAGGCTATGGCACTGGATAAAAAGGATATGTTGTTTCCGTCTTATCGGCAACAGGGTTTGTTGATTTCCCGTGGGCGCGATTTGCTGGATATGATGAACCACTGCCTGTCTAATTCCCGTGATAACTGCAAGGGGCGACAGCTGCCGATAATGTATACTTGGCGCGAGGGAAATTTTTTTTCCATTTCCGGCAATCTTGGCACTCAATTCTGTCAGGCCGTGGGCTGGGCAGTTGCCTCAGCCTATAAAGGCGAAGATGCCATAGCCTCCACATGGATTGGTGAAGGCACCACCGCAGAAGCTGATTTTCATCACGGCATGACATTTGCGGTTGTTTATAATGCGCCAGTACTGCTCAATGTGGTCAATAACCAATGGGCTATATCCAGCTTTCAGGGTTTTGCAGGCGGTGAGAAAGCGACCTTTGCCAGTCGCGGAATTGGCTACGGTATGCCGGGCTTACGGGTTGATGGCAATGACTTTCTGGCGGTTTATGCGGCAACCAAATGGGCGGCAGAAAGGGCGCGTAATGGCGGTGGTCCAACCATGATAGAGCATTT
>JAJFIP010000116.1 GCA_021774875.1 Emcibacter sp. | reverse complement strand
GGAATTTCCCGTTGGGCA
The DNA here is from genome assembly GCA_021774875.1 of Emcibacter sp. Lineage (GTDB taxonomy): Bacteria > Pseudomonadota > Alphaproteobacteria > Sphingomonadales > Emcibacteraceae > Paremcibacter. The sequence goes on along the minus strand of JAJFIP010000116.1, from coordinate 9,094 downwards.
TGGTATTTTCACCGCTTTCGGGTGCGCTGGCGGCAGGCAATCGTGTGATGATCAAACCATCGGAACATGTGCCCGTGACATCAGAACTGACCAGAAAGCTGCTTGCGGAATATTTTTCTTACGATGAGATTGCAGTTTTTACCGGCGGTATAGAAGTTTCTGAAGCCTTCACCCGGCAAAAACTCGATCATATCTTTTATACAGGCTCCGGCATGGTCGGGCGGCTGGTGATGAAGGCAGCGGCGGAAAATTTGACGCCAGTAACACTGGAACTGGGTGGCAAGTCGCCAACTATTATCCTGCCAGACTGTGATATTGACGATGCGGCAATCAGGATAGCCAGTGCCAAGCTGACCAATGCAGGACAAATCTGTGTTGCCCCGGATTATATTTTTGTGCCAAGGGATAAATTATCAGCCTTAAGCGATGCCCTTCTTGCCAAAGCCGAGGAATTTTATCCTGAACGGGAAGACGCCCCGACCTATACATCAGTGATAAATGCCCGCCAGAAAAAACGGCTGGAGGGATATGTCGCCGATGCTCGTAAGAAAGGTGCTGGGGTCAGGACGACAGCCTCTTACTGCGCAAAACGTAAAGATAATATCCTGCCGCTTCATGTAATAACTGAGGTCAGTGACCATATGATCCTCATGCAGGAGGAAATATTCGGTCCCTTGCTGCCGATCATGCCCTATGACTCCATCACAGAGGTCGTCAGTTATATTAATGACAGACCCCGCCCGCTGGCGTTATATATTCTCGGTAGTGGACATCAGGGGGATTATATACAGGAACAGGTCATTGCCGGTGGCATGGCCTATGACGAGTTTCTGCTTCATGTGGGGCAGGAAGACTTGCCCTTTGGCGGTAGTGGCGCATCGGGTATGGGTAATTACCACGGGTTTGAAGGTTTCAAGACTTTTTCCCATAGTATGAGCATCTTTAAACGCGGGCCATTGGACATTATTGGCTTATTACAGGGTCGCCCGCCATTTGGTGCCCGGTTCCGTGCCTATATTAATCAGGAACTGAAAAAGTAGCATAATTGAATATAAAGCCAGACTATGCTACAATGTTTATCCGAGGGATGGATATGTGTGGGGTTACACTTAAATATGGTTAGGTGGATTGCATATGCTCAATTTGCGAACAAAATTTCTTTTTATCCTGCTGGTGCTTGTCCTCAGTGGATGTAGCGGTATTAAAACGCAGGATCCTTTTTATTCGGCGGCTGTGGTTACCCGTACTGACTTGCTATCGGGTAAAGTTTTTTTTGGTGACCAGGCAAAAAAGATAATCCTTCCAGAAGACCATGTCATGGAAATTAACGACACCATGCGCGCTTATCTGGATCGGTATGTGTCCCAGAGTTATCCCGAAAACACTAAAGTCAGAACTCTTACCAGGATGATTTTTGGGAAGGGGATATTGGGCATGGAATATGCTGCTGATAAAACTCATACCGCAAGGGAAGCTTTTCTAAAAACAGAAGGAAACTGCCTGTCGTTCAGTTATTTATTCACTGCCTTAGCCAGAGAGCGAGGATTGAGAGTTAGTTTTCAAGAAGTTGACGTTCCTTTGGAATGGAGTGAAGCCGGAGAAGAGTTATCTTACGTCAGCCGACATGTGAATGTTCTGATAGATTTGAGGGTATTCCAGGATTTTATCGTCGATATTTACAGTGTAAGAGTTCAGTCCCATTATAACTCTAGGAAAATCTCAGACGATTATGCCATAGCACTTTATTACAGTAACAAGGGCACGGATTATTTGTTCACAAAAGATTATGACAATGCCTTTCTCTATTTGGTCAAGGCTCTTGAATTGTCACCGCGCGATGCGGCAATCTGGTCTAACCTTGGGGTGTTATACCGGATGAAAGGTATGTATAATTATGCGGAAAAAGCTTATTTTATCGCATTAAGATATGATGGTCGCCAGAAATCCGTTTTAACTAATCTGAGTGCCCTGTATGAACATATGGGAGAAATAGAAAAATCTGAATATTATTTACAACTCGCCAAAAATTATCAAATGAAGAATCCCTATTATAGATTTAATAAGGCTCGGGATGCTTTTGAAGTAGGGGATTATGAACTGGCACTAAGCCATTTGAAAGTTGCTTTGAAGCGTCAGGGCCGAGAACGCAAATTTTATGACCTGCTCGGAGCGACCTATGCAAAACTTGGTGATGAAAGTCGTGCAAATATGGCATGGGTAAAAGCAAAAGAGCTAATGCAGTCCCAGTAAATTATCCTGCCAATGCTTGATCTTGAATAATGATAAATGCTATATTTTCCTATGGCAATTTTCAAAAAATCAGCGGAGAACTGTAGCGATGTCAAATGAGATAAAAGACTTATTTTGTCTTCCTCAGGATGAGCGCGGTAAAATGCCGGACCCACCCCTTGACCTGTATCAGCATCTGCCCTTTCAGATCGGCAGACTGACCAATTTGATCCGTCAGGTGACTTCTGATGTTTATGTGAGCCAAAGTGGTCTGTCTGCCCGCGAATGGCGAGTTCTTGCTATGCTGGGCTGTAAAGGGGCCATGATGCCTGCGCAGGTAGCGGAACAATGTGGTATGGACCGGGCCACCATCACCAGGGCTGTGGCCAGACTGGAAAAACTGGAATATGTCTTTACCGGCAGTGATGACACAGACCGGCGGCGCAAGGTGCTGTATCTGACCGATAAAGGGGTGGCTATATGTGATGAAATTCGCCCGGCTATGGATGCTCGTGGTCTTGAACTTCAGGAAGTGCTCAGCAAATCAGAACTGAAATATTATTATCAGATTATGGACAAACTGCAAAAGAAGGCCCAGAAGATGCTTGCGGAACTCTAGGGAATGAACATAATTAATAGAGTCTAATCCTCAGCAATATTTCAAAATAAATAATATGGGGGATCAATTAACAGTTATCGTTTGAAAGAGAAAATTTCATGAATATTAAACGCTTGGGCTTTGCTATAATTTCATCCTATGTGGCCATGTTTGTTGTTGGTATGGCACTAGAGTTACTTCTGGCAGGCCATAAACCCCAATCGAAGGCTCTAGGACGAATAGGAGCAGACCTGGAAGCCCATACCATATGGATGTTTCTTGGATATTTTATTTTCACGATATTATTTTGTTATATTTATGCTCATCACCATGAAGACAAGGGCTGGAAAGAGGGGGCTAGATACGGGTTTTTGGTTGGACTAATGATGGCCGGATTTACAATGGTATTGTTTGCTGCATTTCCATTTAATGCTATGGAAACCTTCCTTTCCGCAATGGCTGGCATAGTTATTTATATTGCCGGTGGGATTGCAACAGCACTGGTCTATAAAAAAGATGGCTAAGTCTTCGCCTATTTTTCCATTTCGGCTTTATAATGAATTTGCTGTTTTATCCGGTTCCAGTGGATATTAGCATTTTTCAGGTTTTCGGGCCTGTTTTTCTGCCAGAGTGTTCGGGTTTTGCCGGAATAAAAAAGATATAATTTGCCATCTGTAATAGTCCACAGCTCAGGAGTTGCTGGCTGTGCAACTCCGCCTGTTGCCATTCCATATGGGTCATAACCACCAAATTGGGGGGCATATTTTTCAGGGTCGCCTGAAAAGGCCTGCCGATTTTCCAGGCTGTTAAAATACCATTCTGATCCAGCCCAAGTGACCTGAAAATTAGCACTGCCTTTTTGTGCTGTCCCTGCCATGTGATAGTCTACAGCATCAAAACCTTCAATGGCAATTCCCCTTTCGTCGGTACTGGTCATAGCCACAGGCTGATTGGCCTGATAGGTGAGATAAAATGAAAAACCACCGCCAATTATCAGCACCAGCGTGGAAATCAGCATCATTATTCTGGTAAAATTAGTCATTATTGTGCGATCCTTATTTAGATCCGAAGGTTTCACCGCCCGCTGTCAGATACTCTTCCTCTTCGGGTGTTGAGATACGACCAAGGATTGCATTTCTGTGAGGAAAGCGGCCAAATTTACTGATGATTGCATGATGACGGATAGCGTAATCCACTTGTTCAGCAAGATTAGTTCTTTGCTGAAACAGGCTGACACATAATTCCTGGTCTTTGATTTCTTCGCTATGCTCAAGGGGAATATAGGTGAAGGATTTTCTGATATCTGTCATTTTCAGGTCAAGGCCAGCTGCCAGTGCCATTTTGCATAATGACAAGGCCAGGGCATCAGTCGCAAAGGCCTGCGCACTGTCACGAAACATATTGCGGGGCATTTGGTCAAACAGGATGATCGCAGCTAATATTTGATCACCAGTGAGGTCAAGACTATCCAGATCGTGATTCTTGAAATAATTGTAAGAGGCTGAAAATTTATCACTGATTTCCTGATCTAGCTGATCAGATTGCACAAACCAGTTTTCCGGTTTCAAGTGATTAAACCAGTAATTGATCACCTGTTCCAACTGGTCATTTTCTTCACTTGTCAGCATCTGGATTAGCGGGTCGGGACTGGTGCATCGCCCCGATAGTCATAAAAGCCACGGCCCACTTTCTGCCCGATCCATCCGGCTTCTACATATTTGACTAACAAAGGGCAGGGGCGGTATTTGGTATCGGCCAAACCCTCATATAGTACCTGCATGATCGACAAACAGGTATCAAGTCCGATAAAGTCCGCAAGCTGCAACGGTCCCATGGGGTGATTGGCACCCAGCCGCATGGCTTTGTCAATGGATTCGACCGAGCCTACGCCTTCATACAGAGTATAGATAGCTTCATTGATCATGGGCAGTAATAGCCGGTTAACGATAAAGGCCGGGAAATCTTCCGAATTGGCGGATATTTTGCCGATTTTCTTGATGAAGGTTTCTGCGGTTTGATAGGTTTCCTCGCTGGTGGCGATGCCCCGGATCAGTTCTACCAGCTTCATGACCGGAACCGGATTCATGAAATGCAGGCCGATGAATTTCTCTGGCCGGTCGGTGGTTGATGCCAGCCGGGTGATGGAAATGGATGACGTATTGGTGGCGAGAATGGTATCTGCTTTTAACAGGGGGCAGAGTTCCTGAAAGATGGCTATTTTAACTTTTTCATCTTCCGTTGCGGCTTCGATAGCAAGGTCAACTTCGGAAAATCCATTCAGTGTAGTATCGGTTTTAACTCTTGCAAGGGCGGTTTTTGCTTCATCATCTGTTATGACCCCTTTTACCACCTGACGATGAAGATTAATTTCCACCTTTGTCAGGGCTTTTTGCAGGGCCTCTTCATTGATGTCACTCAGGAGGACATCATAACCGGCAATCGCAAAAACATGGGCAATTCCGTTGCCCATCTGGCCTGCACCTATAATCCCGACATGTTGTACCATTATGGGTATCTTTCTTTTATTTTTAATTCTGGGGTATTATGATAGCTCTTTTTCCAGCTCTGGCAAAGCCTGAAATAAATCTGCCACAAGTCCGTAGTCAGCTACCTGAAAAATAGGGGCTTCCTCGTCCTTGTTGATGGCCACAATAACCTTGCTGTCTTTCATGCCAGCCAGATGCTGTATGGCACCGGAAATACCAACAGCTATATACAGTTCAGGGGCCACAATCTTGCCCGTCTGTCCCACCTGATAATCATTGGGTACAAAGCCGGCATCAACGGCGGCGCGGGATGCGCCGATGGCAGCACCAAGTTTATCAGCCACGGCTTCCACAAGCGCAAAATTCTCACCACTACCCATGCCTCGACCACCCGAAATGATGATTTTGGCGCTGGTAAGTTCTGGACGCTCGGATTTGGAAAGTTCTGCACTGACAAAACTTGAAATACCCGGATTTTCTATGGTTTCCACATTTTCTATTGTCGCAGAACCACCATCAGCCGCCGCCACTGGAAAGGCTGTGGTCCGTACTGTGATCAGTTTCTTGGCATCGCTGGACTGCACGGTGGCAATGGCATTGCCAGCATAGATGGGCCGCTTGAATGTATCGGCAGATTCAACAGATATAATGTCCGAAATCTGCGCCATATCCAACAGAGCAGCAACCCGGGGCATAAAGTTTTTGCCGGATGTTGTTGCCGCCACCAATATGGCGTCATATCCGTCCGCCAGTTTGACTACCAGCGGGGCAAGAACTTCTGCCAGAGGATGGGCGTAGTCGGCACTGTCGGCTACCAGAACTTTTGACACCCCCGCAACTTTCGCTGCGGCTTCAGCTGCTCCAGCGCATCCGGAACCTGCTATCAGAATATCCACATCGCCGAGCTGAGCTGCTGCGGTAACGGTATTTAACGTGCTGTCTTTAAGGCTGACATTGTCGTGATCGGCAATTACAAGTGATGTCATGATCAGATTACTCCCGCTTCGTCACGCAATTTGGTGACCAGTTCTTCTACAGTTTCCACAATGACCCCCGCTTCCCGCTTGGAAGGCTCCTCCACTTTCAATGTGGTGACACGTCTTGCGGTATCTACACCGTAATCTGAAGGTTCTTTGGTATCCAGTGGTTTGCGCTTGGCTTTCATGATATTGGGCAGGGACGCATAACGTGGCTCATTAAGCCGCAGATCAGCACTGACAACAGCCGGCAAGTTCAGTTTTACTGTTTCCAGTCCGCCGTCAATTTCCCTCGTCACATTCACAGAACCATCCCCAAGCACGACTTCGCTGGCAAAGGTGCCTTGCGGCCAGCCCAGTAGAGCCGCCAGCATCTGACCTGTCTGATTACAGTCATTATCGATGGCCTGTTTACCGAGCAATACTAATCCCGGATTTTCTTCGTCCACAATGGCTTTAAGAATTTTTGCGATAGCAAGCGGCTCAACCGCTTCATCTGTTTTTACCAGTATCGCCCGGTCCGCACCCATGGCCAGAGCCGTGCGCAGGGTTTCCTGGGCCTGTGCCGGACCAATGGAAACCACGAGCACTTCTTCGGCATTGCCTGCTTCCCTGATCCGCAGGGCTTCTTCAACGGCAATTTCATCGAAGGGGTTCATGGACATTTTGACGTTGGCAAGTTCAACGCCCGTATTGTCCGCCTTGACGCGAACTTTCACATTATAATCAATTACCCGTTTAACCGGGACCAGAATCTTCATCGGGGTTGTTCTCCCTTGGTTTAGCCATTAAATTTGAATTTGTTGCAGCGCAATATAACACACAGTTACCCCATGCAAAGGCCGCTGTCAAATAATTCAAAAGCGCATGATACAAAAGTGCTAAAAAAAATAAACCGCAGTTTGGATTTTTTTATTTATTTCTGACCCGCTATCCAGTCAATGACCACTTCTTCCAGAATGGCGATAGGCAGGGAGCCATTGCCGACGATAGTGTCGTGGAATGCCCTGATGTCAAATTTATTGCCCAAAATATCTTCGGCTTTTTTTCTGAGCTCACGGATTTTAATCTCACCGATTTTATAGGACAGGGCCTGTCCCGGCCATGTGATATAACGGTCTGTTTCCCGCTCTACCTCATCACGGGTAAGGGAGGCATTTTCCATCAGAAAATTTATGGCCTGCTCCCGCGACCATCCCATGGCATGCATACCCGTATCAACCACAAGTCGGCCTGCGCGCCATATCTCATAGGTTAAGCGGCCAAAATCGGCGTAGGGGTCCAGATAGAAGCCCATTTCCTTGCCCAGTCGTTCACTATAAAGCCCCCAGCCTTCGCCGTAAGCAGAATGATATACAGTCTTGCGAAATTCGGGCACATCCATTTCCATGGCTAGCGCAGTTTGCAGGTGGTGGCCGGGCACCCCTTCATGGAAGGTGAGAGCTTCCAGTGTATACAGCGGCTGGGCTGACAGATTATCCGTGCCGAGAAAATAGGTGCCGGATGTGGTGCCATCGCCGGATGATGGCATATAAAAGACCCCGCGACTTGCCGCTTTTATATTGTAGGTATTTCGCGGCAGCAGGCCAAAGAATTTTGGCAGTTCGCCTTCAACGGATTTAGCGATCAGGGCGGCACTTGCCAGCAACTCATGCTCGCTTTTGGCATAAAATTTTGGCTCGGAACGCAGATAGTCGAGAAATTCCCTGAATGTTCCCTTAAAGCCAACTTTTTTGATGATCGCGGTCATCTCGCCCCGGATGCGTTTGATTTCACGCAGGCCTAAATCATGAATTTCCTGAGCAGACATATCTGTTGTGGTGAAATATTCAATTTGCGACTTATAATATTTTGCGCCCCCTTTAACGCTACTGATGCCAACCTGTTTTCGGCAGTTGGGCATATAGATTTGCGTGTAAAAATCATAGAGGGCCTGATATTCAGGGATAATATTTTCCGCGATAAGTTTCAGCCCCTTTTTGGTAAAGGCAGTTTGCTGGTCAACTGATATTGGGGCGGGATAGGACTTGAAAGGTCCAAATAACTGGCTGGTTTCCGGGTCTGTTACCAGAAGGTTACTGATTGTTTTTTCATAGCCTTCCATAGCTTTGCAATAGTGGGTGTAACCTTCCCGGACAGCTTCCTGTAACAGGGCTATATTTTCCTGATTATAGCGAGGAAAATCTGCAAGGCTAATCAGGTAATTTTCATAGTCCTGCGCCTTCAGGAACGACATATTAGCTGGCGCATCGGCAAAATACGAATGATAGCCAAACAGTTTGGTGATGGGAAACAGATGGCCGAGATGACGATAACTTTCGGCCTCGGTTTTACGTTCATAGGTGAAAATCTTGAAGCTTATCTGATCTTTTCTTCCCAAGTCTGCTTCTTGAATATGGCTCAGCCGTTTTAGAATTTCAACATTGAATGCTTTTCTGCGATCCCTTGCAGCTTTACTGAATTCGGGCAGAGTGCCATCCATGCGAAAGGAATCGGGGTCGGTTCGGAAAAAGACTTTTTCCTGAACGGCCCGCGCCCAGTGATCATCAAGGATTTGCTGAAAGGCCTGCTGGGTAGTTTCCGCCCATACAGATCCCGACAGCACCAGGAAAGAGCCAATGGCAAAAATGATTTTTTTCATAATATATCCCGCTACAATATTTTTATTTGTCGCAGAATACCGAGTTTTCGCTATCATAACAACTATTTAAGTTGATATTTTATCCTGTTATTTAAGCATATATCAGAAGAAAAACCTGTTGCACAGGGACTGGATTCGGCAGCTTCTGTTCCACTATTCAGCA
>JAJFIP010000115.1 GCA_021774875.1 Emcibacter sp. | reverse complement strand
TGCATAAGCGTCCCCATAATGGAAAACAGGGAGTTTGTACAACAAAGCGAACTTGCTCATACCGCCAAACCGCACCACAGATCAAGATCAATCACACTTTGAACCGTTTATTTCAAACAGACTTTTTCAACAAGCCCTACCCTTTCCCGGACACTTTTGAGCCTACATGTTCGCTTTCCGTTGGATCTCACTATAAAATGTATTCATGCCCGAATTGGAAAAACCTTAGTCATAGATTTTACTGAGCGAGGCCACGATGACTGACAACCACAAAAAACATCTAACAGTGATTTGGCTGCTGATCATCGTAAATTTGTTGATTTCCGCCTCATTGCTCATTAATTCTTCGCAAACTGATCAACAAAAGCGGTTGGACCAGTTAGAGTCCAGGTATGATGAACTCGAGAGCGAGTACAAGAAACTTTCTGAAAACCGTGCTGAGTGATACGGCAGGTCCTCCTAATTTTCGAGTTCATCGTCATTTATTCTCGTTCCTTTCTAAAATTAAAATAAGGGGTGGGAAACAACTTTTTCTCAGTCACTAATGCTGAGCTCATCCCCCAGATGATATCAACGTCTTACCTCCTTACCATTTCGCTCCCTGCTCTTACAGCACTACTGCTGGATTTTCATCTCTGAGTTATCGGGGGATATCGGGTAGAATCTTTTCGGGCGGGCTTTGTATCGTCTGCGTGGGGGGAGAGTCCGTTCTATCTGCGCGGTGGGTTTTATTTGATTGTTATGGCAGGGAGTTCTGTGATGTGGTGTCTGGCTTTTCGTGTGTTACATTTGCTTTCTGGTTGGGGGAAGGTTTGTTTGAGACTCGACTATCATTGCGAATGGCGGGGGGTGGTCAAGTTTGACATTTGCGCATCATTGTCTCGGGGTTGGTACTTTCGTGACCAGTGGAGCGCTGATTTATGCTCTGGCAGGGTCAGATTGAGTACACAAAGTAGTGAAAATTTAGAACCGGATTCTGTGTTGCCGATGGAAACCTTGCTCAAACCAGTGGGTTTTATAGTGCTAACATCAACAGGCGAATTTGTATTCAGCATTCCGAATTTTCTCACTCGCGCGCGCGACGTCGAAGTGAGTAATTTCGTCAGGGGCGCGGCGGTGTCAACCTGCAAAAATGAGCAGGAAAATGGACGCCTCTTTTGATTCAAAAGATCGAGAGAGTGGGGATGTTTAGCGACATTTGTGGGGTATAGAATGGTCATCAGCGTTTCTTTTTATATTCTTAAACCATTGGTGGTTGATTGTGCTGTTACGGCTGTTTCTCTTATTTACGATCATGCCTTTATCAGAACTCTGGCTGCTGCTGTGGTTCAGTCCGTTGACGAGCCCTATTGTTACGTTTGGATTGGTTGTGATGACGGGAATCTTAAGAGCCTGGCTGGCGCGGAAGCAGGGTTTCGCAGACGTGGAGAAAAATCTAACAGCATATGGTACAAGGACAACCGCCGCTGGAATGGAATATTGGAACTCCACAGGTGGGGCAAGCATTGAAAGACATCCGCAGCCAATACCGGCTCTCTGACAACGAATTGTAAGTAGAACACCTTAATACATGTAATATATATAGGGAAAAGAGATTGTTTTTCGGTACTGCAATATTGGTAAATACTGAGAACGCTTTGAGTTCGATATTCTGCCCGTCGACAATCAAGAAAAACACATCTCTAAGTGTTTTTAGCACATTGCCTTATTGTTTCTGCTTTATATGATTGAAGATGGAAGACATTAGTACTTTTCTGCCTCTGATTGACAACCTTAACTTTCTGCAAAAACTAACGGATAATAGATGTCCTTAAAAGCACGTAGCATTATATTGATCTGTTTGATCATTTTTATTCCGATCGTTACCTGGCGAATTTTGCCTGGCTTACCTTCTCTTGGGCAACCACCGGAAATCTTTTCCGGAGGGACATCCTATCCTGAGTCTCAATTAAAATTCAAAAGAGTGACAGTGGGGCCAAAACCAGTCGGGTTACCTTTAATGACGAACGTGCAAATTTTAGATTTTAACGATGATGGGCAGAACGATATTATTGGCTGTGACGCAGGGAGAGGTACTGTTTCTCTCTTCACGAAAAAGGGTGAAGAATCTTGGGAGGAAGAAGTTCTACTCCGCGACTTAGCGGCGCCTGCGCATGCAACCGTTGTGGATATTGATGAAGATGGAGATCAGGACATTATTGTTTCCATATTAGGAAATCTGCTTCCCGATGATCGTGTCATTGGTCGCGTTGAACTATACGAACGAAAAGAGAATGAGTATGTCCGACACGTCATCTTGGATGATGTCAGGCGCGTTGCCGACGTACAGCCGGGAGACTGTGATGGTGATCTCGATTTAGCTGTCGCCGTTTTTGGTTACAGTCGAGGAGCCGTGTTATGGCTCGAAAATCGTGGGAACTTACAATTTCGAGACCACGAATTATTGAGGGCTCCGGGGACAATCCATGTGCCTGTAGCCGATTTTGATGGTGATGGTGATCTGGATATCGCGGCGATTGTTTCGCAGGATGAAGAAGAGTTATGGGCGTTTGAAAATCTGGGAAAAGGACAATTCAAAAAAAGACGTCTTTGGATGACGATCAATTTAGATCTGGGGAGCGCAGGATTGATTAGTGCAGATCTTGATCAGGATGGAGACCAAGATTTGATTCTCCCTGCCGGTGATAATCTTGAAGATCTGGACGCCTATCCTCAGCCTTATCATGGCTGTCTGTGGTTCGAGAATAAAGGGAATTGGGAATTTGAACCTCATCGAATTTCAGATCTCGGAGGAACTTATGCGGCTGATGTAGGCGACCTTGATGGAGATGGTGATTTGGACGTTGTTCTCGTGAGTATGACAAACGATTGGTATGATCCCAAAACAGCCAGTGTCGTCTGGCTGGAAAATGATGGAAAGCAAAATTTTCAAACTTGGCAGATAGACAATAAGCCGATTCATCTCGTTACTGTAGCCGTAGGTGATCTCAATGGAAACGGCGATGGTGATATCGTTGCTGGAGGACTCAATCTGCGTAAGCCATTTCAGAGAATAGGAAGAATTTCAGCCTGGCTGAATCTTCGAAAGGAGACCCCATGATCAAATTCATGCGAATTTTATTATTCCTGTTCGTAGTGGAATTAGGGTTTTGCGGATACCTGGTTGCAAAGCGTTTATCTCGACCTCTGCCCGTATTGCCAGATGCGGAATTTGTTGATCCCTTGATGATGGCAGATTACCGGGAACTGGCAAGTCAGGCAGAAAAAGGCTCCAGCAAAGAATGGGTAAAATTGGGCCAGGCTTTATTAGGACAGGGGTATTATAGCTATGCGGAAAATTGTTTTCGTCAGGCGGTAAAAAATGATCCTACGGATGGTTTAGCGCAAGCCAGTTATGCTTTTTGCCTGGAACGCACAGGACGTACACAAGCAAGCACCAGAGAGTATGAAAAATTAGAGCCGTTGTTAGGAAAAAAGTCGACCGCTTTTGCTAATAAAAAACATTTATTGTATGCCACCGGTAGAAATTATTTACGAGAAGAGAATGCAGCGGAGGCAGAGAAAAAGTTTCGGCAAAATGTCGATTTCCAACCGGCAGATTATCAATTAGCTAAACTATTGGTTAGATCTGGCCAAGCTGAATCGGCATTATCGATCATCGAAAGAAACTTAGAACAATCACCTCGCTCATTAAATTTTCTCGCATTACAAGCACAGGCACTGGAAACATTAGGGCGTGAATCTGAAGCGAAACAAGCAGCAGAAAAGGTAGAACGGGCTTTGGAGATTATCCCCCTGAATTTCAATACGGAGCTTGTCAAACCTTACAGCGTGAGACATGGGATTGAAAAAGAAGTTGAGGCCTATAACCATTTAATCAAACGAAATGATATGGACCATCTGGCAGAAAAACTGGAAGAGATATTTACTCTTCTGGAAGATCGGCCCATGCCACAGTATAAAGCGACGCTCGTCAGTATGATCGAAGTTGAGTTCCAACGAAAGAATCCAGAGCGGATACTGATGCTGATTGATAAATTAAAAGAACATGGAGTAGAAGATGCAGACTTACTCCAATTTAAAGCGGGGGCCTATATACTTTCTGGCGAGATGGAAAAGGCAGTGCCTCTGTTACAGCGTGTGTTGAAAATGTCACCCACGATTGAAGTTCATCAAACTCTGGCGAATTATTATGAGCAGCAGAATGATACTGAAAAACGAGACTATCATCAGGCAAAAATGGCGCTGTTATACGCGATGATTGCCTATCGAAACAATCAACTGCCAGCAGCAGAAGAAGCGATACAGCGTGCTGTGAAATTGAATTCTCGTGATCCACAAGCATGGTTCTATTATGCTGAGACAAAACGCCATCTAGGTGATCTGAAAGCGGCTCAAACAGCCTACAAGCAATGTATCGAACTCAATCCGAACCACGGCCGTGCATTGAGAGAATTGGAACGGTTAACAGCAGGAAAAGATGCGAGTGACTAGAAGACCCACTTAATGTGAAAAGCCCGGTAACTTTCTAAGAGAAGAAACCGGGCTTTCATGTTTTCTGAAATAGCAAGAGTTTTGTTGTTTAACTAAAACTCGCCAACGACTTCTTTTTTGTTGGGTGTGACCAATGCGAGGTAAGTGAGTCGGTCAATATTTTCTGAAAGAAATCGAACACTTCCATCACCCAAAGTAATATGGATGCCACCTTCGTGGCTACTGGAAGCAATCCACGCACTTCCCCATGTTGCAGAAGAACCATTGATGAGATAAGTTGCATTCGCACCACCACTGTTCGTGACATCTAATGAAGAGACTCCTGGGTGCCAGGCAACAGTACTTCCTGACAGTCGAGGACCAATCCATAATGCACCTCTCCAGGTACAGGCATTACCACCACAGTTTGTGGACGTGCTACCATCATCTTCGGTTGTTCGTTCGAGAAGAAAAATAGTATTGGTCGTTCCATCTGTAACCGTTTTCATTCTCGTTGTTGAATTAGCAAACATCACTCCTTGTCTGTTATTAGCGCCGGTAGATGCGCTGCAAATATAATTTGATTTACCAAAGTTGTTCATATCTTTGTTAATCCCTTCCATAGGATCAGTGGGGCAGATAAATCCAGGCAGAACTGTCTTTGCTGCGACGATGGCATCTGCTACGCTTCCCGTACCACTATGGCTTCCATCCATCCAGTTATAGGCAAAGCCGCCTGTTTGTGTACCGATCAGATTATATAATGGGGCTTGATCCATAAAGGGGAGAATCATCGTTCCCCAGCCCAGTGCATTCAAATTACTCGGTGCTAAATGAGATGTGTTTGTGGCAGGGACATTATCGATGTAAGCAGGGGGAAAAATACGATGTGTTTCGTGGTAGTTGTGCAATGCCAACCCAATTTGTTTCATGTTGTTTTTACACGTACTTCGCCGAGCAGCTTCTCGGGCTTGCTGTACCGCTGGTAGTAATAGAGCAATTAGAATCGCGATGATGGCAATGACCACCAGTAGTTCAATTAATGTAAAACCATTTTTTAGCGCGCGTCTCATGTTCTTTTTCCTTTGAAAAAATGAAATAAGAAATCAATATTGATAAGAAAATATCTGCTCCAAAAGAACAAAAAGATTGATTAGTCAAAGAAATTATTTGAGGAAAGCCTCCTACAAAATCGGGTAAATAAGTGATATAGTTTTGTGGTAAACACTAATTCACAGTCCAGCCTTAAAACTATACACTGGCATATATTAATACATAAGTCCATTAATATACACACGATTAATTAAATGTCTATAGACTTTTAGCTAAAGTGACTTTTTAGAGCTAATGATTTATAGAGGATGGAAAATTAATATTGTTAACTAAAAGGGCTTTGGAAATGCCCAGCTTTTAAAGTGTTTGCATGTCCATGTTTGAGGCCTTGCCGTTTTCTTTTTTTGAATCGAGTACCGGATTGAATCCAATAAGTGCTAATACTTTCGGGATGCTTGAGGAGCATGAGATCACGAGGATGTGCCGAATCACTTCGCGAGGAACGGCAAGCAGAGTGTGTTTTTAAATGAAGCAAAACGCGATTCTCATCGCAGTACAGTGGAGCCGATGACTGCCTGCCTGAAATCAGTAATGCGTATGCTTGCTACTTTTTCAAAAACTTAGAACGAAATACGATCGACGTGAGATGATCATTAGCAGGATTGAATTTGTGGAAGCTGTGTGTCTTTATTTTTTGACAGAGAGGAATCGCTTGGTAAATAAGTGTTTGTCTATCAATGACGAACTATTTCATTTGGTAGTTACGAAAAATTTCCATACTCCAATCTTAGAAAATATTCTATTCGCCAATACCTGTTTCTTTTGAACTGGCTATTTAAAAAGAGACTCTTGATAAATAAAGCCCGGTTACTTTTCAAGAAAAGTAACCGGGCTTATTTGTCTTCTTAAATGAACAGGAGGTTTATGGTTTAATTAAAACTCGCCGATAACCTCTTTGCCTTTAATCGTGACAAGCGCACGATAAGTTCCCAGATCAATATTTTCAGAAATGAAACGAACCCGGCCATCGCCTAACAGGAAGTGTGCTCCACCAACGTGTGTACTAGAAGCACTCCAGGCAGGTCCCCAACTAATACTGGACCCATTAATCATGTAAATCGTGCTGGAACCACCGTTGTTTGCAACATCCAGACCTCTTAAGCTTGTATGCCACCCGGCAGGAGATGGGTAGTTTCGGGGACCAATCCACAGACCACCGGCCCAATTACAGGGAGAACCTCCACAAGCAGTTGAAGTTCCTGGTTCACCATCTGTTGTGCGCTCACTAACAAAAATCGTGTTGCTACTCCCGTCAATCATATCTCTCATCTTCGTTCTAGAATTGACAAAGAAAGCGCCGTTTTTAGCGTTAGCTCCGGTAGCTGCGCTGGCGAGATAATTCGATTTCCCATAATTACCTGCGTCCCTGTTGATTCCCTCCATGGGGTCTGAAGGACAATTGAAAACTGGCAAAACAATTTTGGAGGAAGGAATTGCATCGGCAGCAGTACCGTCCATTGTTCCATCATGGTTTGCATCCAGCCAATTGTAGGTGAAACCATTTGTTTCAGAACCAATATTATTGTAGAGAGGGGCTTGATCCATAAAAGGTAGAATCATGGTTCCCCACCCCAGTCCATTCTTGTTTTCTGCTTCAGAGGCTCCTGAGTTTAAAGTCGGGAGGCTATCAATATAGGCAGGAGGAAAGATGCGGTGTGTTTCATGATAATTGTGTAATGCTAACCCAATCTGTTTCAGGCTATTTTTACATGTGCTACGCCGGGCTGCTTCGCGCGCTTGTTGCACGGCTGGTAGCAAAAGTGCAATTAAAATAGCAATGATAGCGATGACAACCAGTAGTTCAATCAGCGTAAAACCGAACTTCCAGTTGAGAGTACTTTTACGTCGAAAATGTCTCATGTAAGCGCATTCCTCTCAAATTAAAAAATGAAATGACGAGTTAAGTGAAAGAGAACAAAAATAAATTTTGCACTAATTGAAGTGAGGGATAGTAATTAAGGAGAGCCCATATACCATATGTAGCTATGATATACTCACTAATCTATTATAACGTGAAAGCTCTATCGATTCTACTTATATTTTACTAAAAAACCTCTGTCTTTGTAGAGAATTAACCTATGGGGACGTGCTTTTGCGTACACTTCGTGAGGAGAACTTTGTTTCAAAGTAGGGACTTATACGCATTCCAGATTAAAATAGCGCGCATAGCCTTGCGCCTTCCTATTCTACCTATCATAATATAGCAACTCTCAAACAAGGAGGTTGTTATGTATGTTCGTGATCATCTTTCGTTGGAACAATTGGTTCGCATTGAA
>JAJFIP010000114.1 GCA_021774875.1 Emcibacter sp. | reverse complement strand
GCGAAAGATGCAGTATCCACCGAAAGGAACATTGCTGGCTGATTCGGCTTACGAATCGAAACAGCATATCATCAGTATTGCGAACCCGAAGCACAAAGAAGGTTTTCGCGGTGCTCATTCCCCTCATGTGCTGTTCTGGTTTGATGAAGCGACGGCTCCTAATCTGGAGGATAAGTTCACTCTAGCCAATACCCAGGCGAAAAAGTTTCTCGCATTGTCAAACCCTTCAACCCTCTCTGGAGAATTCAGGGCAGCTTTCCCCAAGGAGGATCCAGATAAAACGCAGACGATTGTTGATCAGTATGGTAGAACACGAGTGATCACCATCAGTGGATGGGATTGTACCAACGTCAAAGAAATGTGTTTGGAAAATCCGATAGCTCCGATCGGTGGAATAAAGATAGGAGATCGGTTTTATCGACATGGTGAATTGATTGACGATGAAGACTTTGAAAAGTGCAAGCCCATTGTGCCAGGTCAGACCTGCTACGATGATTTCATGCCTCTGTATCATTCGTCAGACCCATTGACTAAAAATGTCTATGCACTTGGCAAGTTCCCCGATGAAGACCCAGAGAAGCAGCTCATCTTGTGGAGTTGGCTCACGAAACCGCGGGATAGGACCGGGGAATCTCCTGCTCTCACCCTTGGAATACCGCCACCACCAAAGGTCTCTATGGGTGTAATGGAAACGAAGTGGAGTAGTTTATCTCCTGTGGACTTTGGGGAACAGTTGCAAGAACTGTTCGAAGATCATCGCGATATTTACAACCTGCTGTTCCCTGCCGAGGCGATGGGGCTGGATGTGGCTGCTTCTAAGCATGGGGACAAGTCGGTACTCGCTGTGGGTGGTGCTTATGGATGTAGGGGAATCCATGAATGTCAGTTCTCGGATACGCAGCAGACGATGGAATGGGTGTTTGATATCGCCCGAACCGTTTACGGGGTTGATCTCACAGAGGGTTCAGTACCCATCGGCATTGACTGGGGTGGTGGTTATGGAAACGCGGTCGGTGATCCCATGGAAAGGCGAGGTGTTTCAGTCGTCAAGATCCACGGCTCAGCCAGTTCGGATGTCGACCCGAACAAATATGCCAACAAGCGAGCAGAGAATTATGGAGAGGTTGGGAGATACCTTGACCCTTTGGGCGATTTCCGCATGATGAACATCGTCATGGTGAAAAATCAAAAGCTGTTCGAAGAACTGACAGCCCCTCAAAAGATCTATGCGGGCCGTGATGGTGAGAAATATTACATCACTCCGAAAGATCGTCGGGGAGCTGATGAGAGATTTGAGGGAAAGACATTGCGGGAATTATTACAACGAAGTCCAGACCGAGCTGATGCAGTCGTGTACATGTTCGATGCTAAGCGTAGGGGTGGACGTCGAAAATTGCTGGTCGCGTAGGAGCAAACAAAATGGGTTGGAATCCCTTCATCGGAGTGAAATCGTTTTTCAAAGCAGCGCGGTCAAATGGATTTGCATTCGCAATTCAGAGAGCTTTGGGATCAGGTCAAGCGGGTGCCTGGCGATCTGATCACAGAACGGAATCAGATAACTACACAGGTTGGACTTATGTCGCTGTTCGGGCAATCTGTTCTCAGTTAATGCAGGCATCAGTTTCGGTTTACGATGAACAGAACCGGGGAGGATCTCGAGTCGTTCAGAAAAACCTCTATGCCAGTGAAGATGGAGAAGCGACTCCCCTGCCCAACACTCACCCGTTATGTAAAATCCTGAAGAGACCGAATCCCACTCAATCAGGTGCGATGTTCCGATTTGAGTGCGGTTTACAACTCCAGTTGACCGGGAGCTGTATTATCTGGAATGTACCTAACAAATTTGGAAAGCCGGTTCAGCGCTATGTGATTCCAACCGCGCTCGCGACTCCGATTCAACCAACCAGCGAATTTCCAGAGGGCGGTTACCGGATCTCGTCGACGGCTTCCCGCTATGTGCTGGTTGATGAAGATGGATTCACCACATCAGGATTATTTAACGAAGTTGTCGGGAAAGTCATCCCGTTGGCACAGCTTCAGGTGATTCGCTGGCCTCATCCAATCTGGAAAGACGATGGACAATCTCCAGTCAGTGCAGGAGCAAAGTGGATTGATTCGGCAAATCAAGTTGATCAGGCTCGATGGGCACAGATGAATAACGGAGCTGATCCTTCGGTCGTTGTGACTTATGGAAAGGATATCAACCCGACTCAAGACGAACTCGACGCAGCGGTTAAAAAGTTTGAAGATAAGTACTCTGGTACTGAAAACACCGGAAAAGCGATGTTTACGACTGGTGAGAGAGCGACCGCGTTGACCACTACACCTAAGGATATGAGCTACAAAGAAGCTTTCGATCAGATGCGGGATTCAATCATGGCTCTGCATGGTGTGCCAGGCATCGCTGCAGGACTGGCTGAGGGGGGAAGTTATGCAGCCTTCTATGCGAGTCTGAAACAATTCGTGTGTTTGACGGTACAGCCGATTCTTGAATTATTGGCTGAAGAAGACACGGAGCAGCTTGCACCGTTCTTTGGTAAAGGGTTGATCGTCGAGATGGAAGCTGCCTCGATCGACGACCCCGATGTGTTGAATAGCGAATTGCAGACGGACGCCGGAGCTGGAACAATCACTTACAATGAATATCGTGCTGCTCGAGGAAGACCACCGATCAGTGCAGACGAAGGTGGTGACAAACTGATCAGCACAGCACAGTCGATGTTAAGTCAGCCGACGGCTACACCTTTCTCAACGGGTAATGAGGGTCCACCTCAACCGAATTCATATCCAGATGAGATTGAACCTGAGAAACCGGAGTTGATCGCAAGCCCGAAAGATCAGGATACGAATGCAGATCAGGCTAAAGGTGAGGTCAAGAATGTTCAGGCTACCGCGTTGAACGGAGCACAGGTAACGTCTCTCGTTCAGTTGGCGACGGCACTTTCCACGAATCAACTTCCTCATGAAACTGTTCGAAAGTTGATTGAAGCCGCTTTCCCATTGATGGAACCAACATTGATTGATGATATTCTTCGACCACTCCTTAACTTCGATCCACCTTTTTCACCAGAAACACAAAAGTCATGTCTGCATAATGATGAAGCGATGCAGAAAGCTAGACAGATCGTGCGGTCTTTTAGAGACTATCCAGGAGGGAATCCTTGAGAGAACATCATCCTGATCGAATTGCATCAGAAGCTGAGATTCAGGCAGCTTTGAAGCAACTGAACAATGATCAGCGGAAGCGATTAAAACAGCATCTCGGCACACCACCAAAATTCGAGAACGTCCCTAATTCGTTCTGGCAACAAGTCGAAGCCGAGCAAGCGGCTGTTCTGTTATTGTTGATTGCTTCCATTTCAAATCGATCAGCACGTCATGTACGGTCTCGGTTTCAGGAGACAGGTCTCAATGTTTCAGATTCGTTAATTGAAAGAAAAGTGAGCGAATATGCTGTTGATAGATCAGCACAAGTAGCTCACGGAGTCACTGAGACCGTTAAGAATCGATTGAAAAAGTACTTTGAAAGAGAGCAAGCGGACCAAATATCTGACGACGATTTATCAGAAATCTTGGGAAATGATCAAGTAGAAACAGTAGCTCAGACTGAAACAACCGCTGCGAATACCCAAGGTGAGAAGATCATACGTGATGATGCGAAGAAGCAAGACATGGTTGTTGAAGTGATCTGGAGAACAGAAGACGATTCGCGGGTTTGTCCCATATGCCGACCACTTGATGATAAGCCAGAACATGTCTGGTCTCGACTAATTCCGCTTGGCCCCCCTGCTCATCCCCGTTGTCGATGTGACTTAGAGATCATCATTGATGGCGTCTCAGCAGGTTCATTTCTTCCCGATATCGGCATTATCCCAGCCGATCGATAAAAATCTGGTCAGCTAAAAAAAGGGGGTTGACCGTTTGTACGCATGATGCAGAATCTCGGCATCGTTAACCATTTTTGTCGAGATCACCATGCCAGATTTGATTGAAGTTCCAAACAGAGATCCGGTCATCATTCAGGGTAACCTGTTGATGCCGACTGGCGATGGTGTTCCCGATTATGTGGATACCACAGCGATGTCAGCCGTAGCGACGATCAATACACCTTGTGAGGATCGCGAGGGAGACGTCATTTTACCATCGGGCGTTCTGTTAGATCAGTACCGAATGAATCCTGTCGTTCTTTGGGAACACGGGATGGATGGCATTTCCAAGCCGATTGCCAAGAGTGAAGATCCAAGTGGCATGCTCGCAGTATCGGTATCAGACGAGGAGATTACAGCAAAATCCTTTTTCACTCATCTGGAGCGGGAATCTTCGCAGGTTTTCCACTTGATCGCAGCGGGCATTGTACGTGCCACCTCGGTCAGGGCGATACCTGTCAAGTCTCAAATTCGGAGAATGGAAAGCGGTGAACGAGGTAATCTGCTCGAGGAATGGCACTTGATCGAATGGTCTTGGGGAGCATTGGGAGTGAATCCTGAAGCAGTCGCTAAGACTTTAGAAACAGGGAAAA
This sequence comes from Emcibacter sp., assembly GCA_021774875.1. Lineage (GTDB taxonomy): Bacteria > Pseudomonadota > Alphaproteobacteria > Sphingomonadales > Emcibacteraceae > Paremcibacter. The sequence goes on along the minus strand of JAJFIP010000114.1, from coordinate 15,676 downwards.
TTGATGGTAGCTGGATTTCAGAGCCACTGCTCAAGTCGTTGAAGAGAGTTGCACCGGAGCCATCTAACTTTTTTAAGGGGATCACGCTCCCCGGGGAGAAACCAGTGGACGCGAATCCAAAACCAGATGAAGAAAAAAACAAAATGGACGATCCGGAAAATCACAATCCAGAGGATGATACCAAAAAAATGGACGATCCCGATGATGTGACTCCAGTCGAGCATCCAGAGGATGTCGACAAAATGGACGGTGAAATGATGGAGGAAGACGATCCAACCATCCCTATGGGAGCTAAAGTGCTCGAGTCTATTCATCGAGATATGGGTACCCTGAGATCTGTTATTGACGCAGCTGTCGCACCGTTGGAACAGCCTGAAGTAAAACAGGCCGTGACAGAATTGGTCGAAGTCCTTGCAGGTGGGATGGAATCCGTCGAAGGGGCGTATTCAAGGGCTTATGCCGATCGTAAACCATTGGCAAAAATGGACGAAGCCGAGCAGAAAGAAGCTGAGGAAGTCACTCATAAAAGTCTTGGTATTTGGATCAACTCTTCAGGCAATAGCAACCGACTCGCTGGTCTGAGAAGCCGGCTTAAGGCGATTGTTGGAAACAAACACATGAAGCCTCAGCAAAAGGATAAGATCATTGCTGAAGTTTTCCGCAGTCTACAGACAATCGAGCGTCAGGCGACGGCTTGTCAGCCTGTGAATTATCAAAAGCAGGTCGCAGAGTTGGAAAACCAGGTAAAGGAACTTTCGGAAATCGTTGATAATCTTCTGCCTGCCTGAATAAACCTGTTTACATCGTTCTTGTGTTCGTTCAATGGAATTAACTGTTTTTTAAATATTGAGGAAATGAAATGGCTACTACTTTAGAAAAATCGATTAAGGGTGTGGGTGATCAGGTCGAAAGTCTGAAAAAACGATTTGAAGATCAGAACCACCCAGACACAAGCGGTGCTCGCCGTTTTGATGATCAGGGACGATTAGTGAGTCAGTGGGAAGAGGAAGTTCCTCACGTCACTAGACCATCAGTCAAGAAAAATCTGAAAATATTGCATACTAATCCAACAGGCTATAAGCCATTTTCTGAATTCAACTCATTTGGTGATTTCATTCGTTGTGGTTTTAAAGATAAGAGTGAGGTGATTGCTAAGACTAAAAAGTCATGGGGTTTATGCAAAGCAGTTCAGGGGATGAGTGAAGTCGTCGGCGCCGATGGTGCTGTAGCTGTACTTCCAGAATTTCATCGAGAAATTTTAACTCATATCTACGCGAATGATATTTTCAGCCGGACTGATAACTATCAGGTGCAGGGAAATAGCATGACATTTCCGACGGATGCTGAAACGAGTCGCAAAGCTGGATCTCGTGCCGGTGGGATGCGTGCTTATTGGGTGGGTGAAGGTGATCCCTTAAACGGTACTCATCCTAAGTTGGGTGAGTCTTCTTTGAAACTGAAAAAGTTGGCAGTATTAGTTTATCTCACTGAGGAACTGATCAACGATAATGGGCTTGCTCTTGAGTCCTATGTCAACAAAAAAGTAACCGAAGAAATGGAATTCACTTTGGGTGATTCGATATTCAATGGGAATGGTGTTGGTCAGCCATTGGGAGTTCTGGCTTCAGGTGCAAAGGTGATTGTACCTAAAGAAGGTGGTCAGGCAGCTAATACGATTTTAGCTGAAAACATTCTCAACATGTGGAGTCGCATGAAAGCTACCTCAAGATTGAATGCCGCCTGGTTTATCAATCAGGATACCGAGCCTCAACTCCATCAAATGAGTTTGGGTGTCTCAACCGCTGGTGGCCAATTGGTTTACATGCCACCTAATGGATTAGCTGAAGGTGGATATGCCACATTGATGGGGCGCCCGGTGATTCCAACCGAGTTCAATGAAACGCTCGGAACAGAAGGCGACATTATTTTAGCCAATCTGGATGACTATATCACCATCAGCAAGGGTGGTGTTGAACAGGCTGAATCAATGCATGTCGAGTTTTTGACTGATCAACTCGCTCTGCGATTCATCATGCGAGTTGATGGGAAGCCTTGGGAAGTTCAACCACGGACTCCTTACAAGGGGACAGCAACTCAATCGAGTTTCGTCACATTGGCTACACGTGCTTGAAGTTAATTCAAGCTTTTAAGTTTTCAGTTTTGGGAGTTTTTCTTAATTCGTATTTCAAACCTATGAGGTTTTAAGATGTTCAATAAAGAAATATTAGAGTGTATTGATTTGATTCCTGCATTTATGCCTGTTGATTTAGCAACGGGGGCGATTACCGGTGATCGAATCAGTATGGATAATTGCGATCGTTTACTGTTTGTTCTGTTGTCGTCCATTGGATCGGCTAATGAAGATGCTGTGATCACATGTCAGCAGCACACAGGAGCAGCCGGTGGATCGCCGAAGGCTCTGAACTTTACTCGTATTCGGCATAAAGTCGGTGCGACAGCCATTGATGCGGTTGGTCAATTCTCTCTCGTTGAGCAAGCAGAATCAGACAGCTATGACTCTGATAGTATCGACGGTGCAGAAAATGAAGCTCTGATCGCGATTGAAGTCATGGCCGAAGATCTCGACACGGATAATGGCTTCACTCATGTGTCGTTCAATGTCGCGGATGTTGGAGTCGGGGCTCAACTAGGAGCAGGAATTTATATTCTCTCTGGTTTGGGTTATTCAGTTTCCAATATTCCTTCCTCGATCGACTAACGGCTGCCTGTTCTATCGGGCGTTTTCTCAGATACAAAGTTTTTTAAGTAGGTAAGAATAATGGCGAAAAGAGCAAGTAATCGGGCAACCAAAACGGATGAGCAGAAGTCAGAAGACGCGACTACTGCTACTGAAACAGAAGTTGCCAAATCGGAAGAAGCGGAATCTAAAACAGAAACAAGTTCTGATCCTGAAAAGGAACCTGCTTCTGAGGTATCGGAAACCGAATCGGATGCTGAACGGGATCCGGTAAAGGAAGATTTTACTACTCCTATTATTGCTGAATCCAATGAAGAGTCGAAAGCTCGTTGGGAATCAAATCGACGTTATGGAGAGGTTCGGGAAGTGGCAACACGACTCTATATCAGTAAACTTGGTTCTATGAATACCAGGGGATTTGATGCATCTCATTATATCAAGACTACTTGGGCTGAAGCTGAGGCGTTTGTCGAATACGCTGAGTCAAAGGCTCCTGGGGTCGAAGAGTAGATATACCTTTTTTGAAGAGAGTGCCAGCGTCGCCAGACGTGCCAAAAGACTCAGACGGGAACTAACAACTCCGCCGTCTGAGTCTTTTTTAAGATTTTGATTGAGGTTGTGTGATGGCTTTAACATCGAGAGACAATGTGAAATTGCTTCTGAGTATCGCTACTGCTGATACAAGTAAGGATGCTTTGCTCGATCTGTTGATTGCTGAAGCGGATGTGATCATTGAGAACTACCTCGATCGCAGAATTGAACAGGCGACTTATACGGAGTTTTACGGCGGGTCAGGAGATGAGCGACTGTTTCTGAAAAACTATCCAGTCACTTCGATTACATCGATTCATCTCGACAATGGTGGTTACTTCGGAGACGGCCCTGACTCGTTCGCTGCGGACACGTTGTTAACCGAGGGCTCTGACTATGTCCTCAACAAAGATGATGCCTCGGCGACGGCAGTCAGTCGATCTGGCGAAGTATTTAGAATCAATGGTATCTGGGATCGTCAACGAACCAGAAAGAGAGGACAGCTCTGCAGCGCTCCTTCTTCGGGAATGGGGAACATCAAGGTCGTGTATGTTGGTGGTTACTTAGTCGTACCAAAGGATCTTGAGCACTGTGCGAATCGTGTCGTCGTGTCGATTTATAACTCACGAAAATTATCTAGCGTCATCGCTTCGGAATCGTTTGAAGATTATTCCTACAATCTGGCCGGGACGGAGGAAGCTGCTCGAGCTCTGGATTCATCGCACTCTGTTCTCGCACATTACAAACGAATGGTGGTCTGATGGTGGATAAAGAACGACTCGAGACATTGTACGAACGAATGCCTGGCACGGAACCCGTCACTCTTACACCGAAGAGAGGCCCGAACAATCAAACGTCAGGGACAGATGTTGAAGTATCGCATGCATGGATGAGAGATGTGACTAGTGAAGATGTTGCTCTCGGGCGAATTAGAGCAGCAGCCACCGGGATTGTCTGGCATATTCCAAATGTATTGTTAAACGGAACTGCGATTGAGAATGGAGACAAGATCACTGATTCAGATAGCGTTATTTGGACGGTGAAATCTTCCACACGTGTGAGATTAAAAACACATTGGCGTTGTGTCTGTCAGAAAGATAAGTGATTCATGGCCGTACTGGAAGACATTTTGACGACGGTTCAGACGAAGATTCAGGATTTGAACCTGACAAATATTCCTGATGCTCAAGTCATCATTCAGAAAGTACCGTCAACACGTGATTTTGTATCAGCGAATTTTCCCGCGGTGATTATTGCTCCTGCAGGAGAACCGAAGTTTGACCCGAACAAAGGGACAAACATCAGAGATCAGATTGATTATCCGATCGGTGTGTTCATGGTCGCCGCTGACAATCAGGATCAGGTGGCGAACCGGGATAAATATTTCACATGGTATGAGTCAATTTTGAAAGAATTTCGCACACCACGTCTGGTCGGTGTGGATTCGATTGTCAATAGTTATGTCACTCCCGGTGCGATGGTAGAACCGGGTTGGTTTGAGGTAGGTGAATATGTCGCAGGCATGGTCCTGTGGTTTATGAGTTGGGAGACGAGATGATGGAAAAGCAGGAAATCACTACCAAGGAAGTTCAGGTCATTTCAGTTCACACGAGTTATGGTCGTTTGAAGTTCAGAAATGTGTCTAAAACAAAAGCGCTCGAGTTGTATGCAAAATCGATGGGTTGGCCTCTTGCTAAGTTAAAAGCATTGAAGCCTACCATCAAACAAGAAAAGGTCGTGCGACCATGCCTAAAGAAATCAGAATCGAAGACCTCCCCGAGTTCCTCAACGACACAGTCAAAGTCACAAAGCACCCCCAAAGCGAACACGTGATGAGAGAGATCGTTGAGCTGACGAAAGAACAGCTCAGGATCGGGTTTGAATCTGGTGTTTCTCCTGACGGTGCGAGGTGGCCAGCACTGAAATATCCGAGGCCCCCGGGTCACAATCAGAACAATAAACCCCTGATTGATACAGAAACTCTGATGGATAGTGTGACGGTCGATCACGAGGAGCATGTTGAAGGAGTCACAAGCGAAGCATTGACCTTAGGAACTTATGTTGAATACGCGGGAGTTCATCAGGAGGGCTCTGAAGATGGAAATATTCCGCAGCGTAAATTTCTGGGGTTCAATAAAAAAGTAAAGGATCACGCCACGGAAGAAGTGGCTGATGATGTTATTAAACAAATCGATAATTTGTGAGGATTAATTCATGACAACTCCATCCCTCGGAACTTTGGGCTTAATTGCCTTTGACACTGCCCTGCCCTTCGACACGAGTTCCATTCCACTCGAAATCATTCTTCCGGAATCTCTCAAAGAGACTGCCGAAATCATCGAGACCAATGGAATGACCGGAACTGTCGAGCATAATAAGGAGCGTACTCGAGAAGGTCTCAAACGAATCAGCGGTTCTGTCAAGTTGGCTTGCTCGAGACTGATGCTAGATACTTTACTGCCATACATCTGCGGAACGGCAGAGGCTGCGAATGTATTTGCCTTGGCTGATACCATTCCAGAGTTTTACATGATGATCGATCGAGGAGCACAAGTCTTTACCTATTCAGGATGTCGGATTGCGAAAGCAACGTTCACCGGTACTAAAGGTGATTTTCTCTTTCTGGATCTCGAGATTGAGGCAGAGACAGAAACTGTTGGGGCAGCCGGCTCATTCCCTGTTTTGACAGTACCCACCGAAAAGCCGTATCTGTTTGCTGATGGTATCCTAACGCTTCAGGCAGCTACTCGAGTATTCGAGAACTTCAGTCTGACTATCGAAAATAAGCTCAACACGGAATTGTTCGGGAACAATCTCACTCGATACGACATCCCATTGATTGAGCGCATCATCACCCTAGCCACCGATCACCCTTGGGATACGGATAATACCGACCTGATCAAGCAGGCTTTGGATGGAGCAGCCGGTACGCTGGAGTTTACAAATGCCTCAGTGGTGACTGATGTCTTGACGTTCGCTATGGCGGCGATTCAGTATGCGAACGTGTCACCGACGCTTCCAGGCAAGGATGTGGTGAACCTGCCTCTGGAGGGAATGGTGCGAAGTTCGGGCACCACAAAACCGTTGATTATCACGAACGCACACGCGATTTGAGTTGACTTAGAATTATTGCATTTTATAATTCACGCGGCTTACACTTGTCTTTTGAGGGTTTCGGTATTTCTTAACCGGAGCCCTCTTTTTTTACGCGCTGTGATTCGGGTTGACCGTTTGTACGCATGGAACAGAATTTTGTTCTGTTCGTTTTATCAATCTCGAATTTCATTAAGGAATCACGATGGTGGCACAGGCATATATCAAAGACGGGTACACCGAAAAATCCTTTATCAAAGGCATCGAAGGGATGTACGAAGATGTGCATTTTGAATACAGAACTATGCTCTCTGAAAAGATTCGCGGAGTGACACATTCTTGGGGATTGATATCAGCAGCAGAGCAAACTCGTCGCATTCACGCTGTCATTATCAAACAAGTGATAAGCTGGGATCTTGAGCATGATGGGAAAATATTGCCAGTTGAGCAGAAGGTGTTGAGCCGGCTGAAGCATAATCTGCAAGACCGCATCTTCAATATCATTGCTCAATTTGAAGTAGGCGATACTGAAAAGATCGAAGAAACAGAGGAACTTGATTTGGACTCACTCCTCGATGATCCTGCTTCAATCGAATCCCAAGAGGAAGAAAACGCAAAAAACTAATAGAGGGGGTGGGACTGATTTTGTTCCACCCCGACGTTGCGTTTAGGGACTGTCAGCATTGCCTGAAGTATATTTACGATGAAAAAACGGGAGAAGCCAGAGAACACAGAGGTGATTTTGTTGAACGATTGCCAACAGTGCCGGCTCCCTGCCGTCGAGAAGGCTGTCCGAAAGGAACACCAGAAAATCCAAAAGTTCTTAGCAATAAAAACATGCTGGCCTATCAACACTGGAAAGAGTGCAAAGCGGTGGGGCAGTTCCCCGACGATCCAATCGTGAGACAAAATGCAGCGATCATTCAGGAAATCCACGATCAATCGAAAGAATTAAAGCAGATCCAAATGATGGGCATGATGTTAACGGGAAAGATGATATGAGAATGACTTATACGTGCTGTACGAGCCATGTAATCAGTCTCCCGGCCAGGAGACATGCAGAGACCACAATTATAAACACGATGCCATACACGACGTTCTCAGTCGTTGTGTGCCTTCTGTGGGCTTTGAGAGTTAACTCAGCTTCTTTGATGCGGTCGGCTTTGTCTGTCGCTTCTGCATGTGTGGGGGCGATGGGACGGATCATGTTATTTCATGGCCCAATAGATGAAGGCACCGGAAACAATGCAAGTGATGACGAACATTACGATGCTGAAATTGAATTCGGCCATCTTGTTTTTTGCATGCAAATGAAGTTGTTGGACTTCGGGAGTCATTGCCTCGAACTCTTCGGCTTCATTTTTCAATCGCGCTTTATGTTGTTTGGAAGTTTCAACAACACCAGTTTTCAGGAAGATCCAAATGATTAAGGCCATGGAAGAAAAACCACCCAATATGATTAACCAACTATTAATCTTATCAGGTTCTTTTGCAACTAGTTCTAAGAATTCCATGCCATCACCATGAATATTAAAAAGTTAGTAAAATGGTAGCCGCAGCCCAACGTAATGTAATAATTTCGCTCAAATTGGCGGCTGATCCAAAGAATCAGGCTATCGCTGAGAGTGTCGCGCGTCAAGCACAAAACGTCTCAGTAGCCGGAGTCAATGCTGCCAGTCAAGGGGCAGATACCCAAGCACGCATCGAGGCAGGCAGTACCAAGATGCATGCGGAAGAGTCTAACAAACGAGTTGACAAGGCTTTAGAAGAAAAAGAAAAACGGGAAAAAGCTGACAAGGAACTCACTAATAAGATTCGTGACGCAGAGAAAACGCGCGTTGAGTCCCGCCAAAAAGCGAATGAAGCTGGTCTGGTTGCTGTGCAAGGCATGGCTGACATGGCAGAAGGCGCGGCCAAATTAGGGTTGGTATCTGAAGAAAATTTCGAAACCTTTGCTCGGCACTTCGTGATAATTCAATCGGGGATGCAGGTCTTCAAAGGAGCAACCGACCTGTACTGGAAAGGTCGCGAAGCCTTGATCGCGTTGAGCGCAGCGACCAACGCACAGACGACAGCCAATAATCTGATGGCCGCAAGTAGTGCGAGGGCAGCTGGAACCAACGAAGTGGCTGGTGTGGGCGGTGGTACAGGAGGAGGTACTGTTTTAGGTGGGCTCGGAATTGCCGGAAAAGCTACCGCAGTTGCAGCGGGTGTACTCGCCGGTGGATTATTATTACATGATATTAGTAAGCTGCTCCTCAGAGAAATGGGAATTCTGAGTGAAAATTCGGAACTCATGAGTGAAGCCCTTTTAGATTGGTGGAAGGTCACGAAGGACCTCACGGAGAGTCAGAAACAACTCGCCAGAGCAGAACAAAATCAGCAAGCATTAATAAGAGAACGCACGAAAGTCGAGCAAATTGTAACGGACAGAATCGACCTTCAAGGGCAACACAGGGAGGCTGGTAACCGCGCTAATGAAGCAGTCGCAGTTGCCGGTGGGGAGTCTAACATCGAGCAGGCAGACCGTCTCAGACTCGATGCCATTCGAGAAGTGCGAGCTGCTGAACAGGAGATAGAAGAACACAGAAACCTTGTTGCATTACGCCAAGAAAAAGGACGATTTCAAAGTCAGAAACTAGCTGTCAAAGTCCTCAAAGATCTGGAAGATGCACAAGGTCGTTTGCTTGATGCAGATAAAAACCGTCTGGCAGTGATTCGCCAACAGAATACAGCAACTGGGGCACAGTTGAGTGCTGAGCGAGAGAAACTCGTCACCCTGCAGGAAGCCAAACGGCTTGAAGACAAGAGTCTGAGGGCGAAGCTGGGAGAACTCAGCCCGGGATTGCAAAGGCGATCAATTGAGGTGGCTGAAAAGATCAAATCTGGGAAAGAAATCGACCGTAGAGATGTTGCAATTCTAAAAGAGGCTGGAGTCGGTCAGAAGCACATCAATGAGTTTAATGAGAAGCAAGGGAGAAGTGTTGCTGGCTCGTCCACATTTACAGAGGTCTTCGGGACCAAGTCGAAAGCGATTAAAGAGACCGAAGGCAACGTGAGTGACATTCGCAACAAATTAATATCAGGGCAGAGAAAAGAATCAGACGCAGGTACGCAGGTCGAATCATCAGCGGAATTATTCAAGCAATTCAACGAAGTCCGAGTGAAACAAGAGGCTGTCTTAAAGGGAGTATTGAAAGAACATTTTGACGGATTAAATCAGGAGGGTTTAATTCAGCAAATCCAACAGGCATCAGCCGATGCAGCAGACTCAATTAATCAACAGGGCATGGCAACGATCAATTCGATTAAAACGATGCAGGACGTGATGATCAAGAGCCATGAAGATATGCAAAAGCAGTTTGAAAATTTCCAATTGAATAATAAATGGAATCAGCAAGCATGATTTTATTTTACGGTGATTACGCACACCCAGACAATGAAGCCAACGTCTCAATCTCACGCGTGGGATTGGAAGCGGAGGACGGCTTTGTCTACGCGTACACCGAGGTCTGGAACATTACCGGCATTCTGCATGGCGACACGGATGCAGCTCTATTCAAAGCAATGGCAGATCTGCTCGACGCTTACAGTAAGCAAGGAGAAAACCTTGTCTGGAAAAAAGGTGATGTTGTCATGCATCAACTTTTGAGTGATGACACACTCACTGGAACAAAGGTTTCAACCCTTCCCCATTTCCCGAAAAATACGGGAGGGGAACTAACTACATTTCGCACCTATAACATCGTTGTTGAAGCGGAAGTTTCCTTCGTCCCACTGGATTTGAGTGCAGACCCGTTTATTCCATTGATTCTCAAGTATGAGGAATCCTTAAACTCAACGGGTAGCGGTGGACCGAAAGTCGCATTCTTGCCCACGTTAACTGGGAAATATCAAAAACAACAGCTTACAGAGTCATCCACAATCACGATTGTGCAATCAGGTATGAGTGTCGGCTTGGGAGCTTACCCAATACCAAATCTCCCACTCTGGCCTGACGATGAACATCAGGACCGCAGGCAGATCAATAGAGCACCCACACGCCGGCGTAATGGCGTGGGGTTGGAATACCCCATTCATTGGAATTACACATTCGAGCGGAACGACAAGTTCCCAGTACCCAAAAAACCGCTAGTCACTTAGGAGTAGAGAATCATGGCTTCACACATTTGGATAGGCGGGGCTCCTGCCGTAGCTCAAGTCGATGCTGTTACGTTTCCTTCAGACGTGGCAGCCGGACAGATCATCAATTTCACAATTGGCGTAAGAGAGTTTTCAATCACCTTAACTGGCTTGACTCGGGATCTGATCATTGCCGAAGTTGTCTCTGCCTGGAATGCTTCAACCATTCCAGAGGTTGCAGAAATGACTGCTACAGCGGTCTTGGATGATGATAGCAATCTAACAGGTGTGATGACGTTGACTGCTACGATAGCAGGCAAACCGTTTGCAGTGACGGTCTCTATCGGATCGGGTAACAACGAAATCCAAGTGATTGCATTAGGTGGTACTGCTGCGACGGGTGGTACATTCACTCTCAGTTATAATGGCCAGACAACAGGGGCAATTGCATACAACGCAGACGCCGCCACTGTTGATACCGCATTGGAAGCGTTGAGTAATATCGGTGTGGGCGATGTCACCGTGACAGGTTCAGCAGGAGGGCCGTGGACAGTCGAATTCACGGGAACTTTATCAGGTACCAACGTCGCTCTCATGACCATTGATGTCAGCAATCTCACAGGCGGCGTCAATGAAGTTCAAACGATTTCTTCTCCAAGCAACCCCACAGGTGGCACATTTACTCTGAGTTATGGAGGTCAGGCTACCGCGGCAATCGCCTACAACGCAGCAGCTTCAGCAGTACAGTCAGCTCTCGAAGCACTTACCACAATTCCAGCAGGTTCTGTTGCCTGTGCAGGGGGAGCGTTACCGGTCACGCCCGTGACGGTGACTTTCCAAGATGAACTTGCAGCAATGGATGTGGCTTTGCTTGTTGCTGATGCATCGGGATTGACGGGGGTGACTGGCTCGGCTGCTGAAACTACCCCTGGTGGCAGTACAATAAAAGACAAGACAAAGTATTACTTTGACTTCGGCGACGCTTCAACGGCAACAGCAGATTATTACAAAGATACAGTGGATGGCGTTGTAACCGTTCCTCCTGCTGGTAATTTCCCTCGTGTAGCAGGCGGGAAAATCGACTACGGTTGGTGGTTTGATGGAAGTTCGTTTGACAATTTAAAATCAGGAACATCAGACTGGGCGACTTTTGATAATGCAGATAATTACAGCGTTTCGGCGTGGGTAAAATACGATACCGCCCTTGCTGGTTTTGATCGTATCATCTGCGGAACGGGCAATACCTCATCAGCCGAATGGCACTTGCTCTTAAATGATGATGGCACGTTTTCGTTCAAACGGTCGATCACAAATACCACGCATGATGAAGCGAAATCAGTTGCAACTGCAACAATCAACACATGGCACCATGTTGTCGGAGTATGGGATAAAACGAATTCGCTGATTAAGATTAGCGTTGACGGTGGGGCGTTTGTCACCGCAGCCATAACCAGTTCTGTTAATGCCCAGTCAAGCTCTTACTTTGAGATCGGGGGAACATTTACAAATCTTCTTGGAGCGGAACATTGGAAAGGCTTCATAGATGAGGTCGGAATTTATAGCGATGCTTTGACTATCTCCGAAGTTGGCGACGTGTATAATTCAGGCGCCGGTGATGGCTATCCTTTCCCGGTAGCAGGAGCAAACGAAGTTCAAACACTCACACTTTCAGGCTCACCAACGGCAGGTAACGTGACCATCTCTTATCAAGGTGTCGGCGTATTAGTTCCCTACGATGCTTCAGCAGCAACAGCAGAGGCATTGCTTGACACTGTCTCAACGATAGGCTCCGGCAATACGAATGTGACAGGAGGTCCGTGGCCGGGAACACCACTTGTTGTCGAATTCATTAATGATCTAGCAGTGACCAATGTGGAACTTTTGGTAATAGACACATCTGCTTTAACAATGTTGGTGTCAGAAACCACGCCAGGTGTTACAGCTCCGACTGGTACAGTGGCAACAACCGTATCACCGTTGACCAAATCGACGACAACGGCCAGTGAAGGTCCTAACGATTGGAGTATTGCGGCGAATTGGAACACCAATACTGTGCCGGTAACGAGTGATACCGTTTACATCTCTGATACCGAGATCAGTATTTTGTATGGTTTAGATCAGAGTGCGGTAACTTTAGCAGCTTTACACATCGAGCAGACTTTCTCTGGTTTTATTGGTTTGCCACGTACAAATGCAGATGGGTTGCCTTACTTTGAGTATCGAGACTCTTATTTAAAAATCGGTGCTACTACTCTATTCATCGGTGATAAAGAAGGCGATGGTTCAGACCGCATTAAAATTGATTTGGGAACTGTTCAAAGCACGGTGTTGATCACAGATTCTGGTGATGGCGAAGACGCCAATACGCCTGCAATTCTCTTGCTGGGAACACATGCCAGTAATGTAATCAATATCAATCGGGGTAGTCTGGGGGTTGCTTATTACCCTACTGAAGTTTCAACGATTGCTTTATTAAGACAAGCGTTTTTCGATGACGCTACTGATGATACAACTGTCTTTTTAGGGGCTGGTGTGACAATTACTGACATCATCAAAAGTGGTGGAGAATTAGATCTTAATTCAAATACCACGTCATTAGAGCAAACTGCAGGAAACACCACGATTCATGCAGGAGCTCACACACTCTTAAATATTCTGGATGGTTCGTTGAACTATAACTCGGTCGGTACATTGTCTGAGATCAATCTCTCTGGCGATTCCGTCCTGATATTTGATCAAGACCGCAGACCGAAAGTCGTCACGATCATTAATAAACTCAGCGATGCGTCAGAAGTCTTTGACGTATCCGGAAGTATTGCCAATCCTGTTATCGATATGGAAAACACGGGTGATTTGAGCACACTCAATATGGGTAAGAACTTTAAGCTCACCTTTGGAGCGACCACCTAAGATGGATGATCTCAACAGCGATATTGATGAGGGTGTCGGATCCGTCTTTTATCCCGGTATCAAGCAAATTGTGAGTGCTTCCTATTCGCGATCGCACGGCATCACCGCTGATGTTTGCCGAATCGAAATGGCACCACAAACACTCAATCCCAAAGACAAAGACTATACTCCGATTGAACCGGATGGCTTCCTGATCTTTCAGTTTGATACAGTCAAAGTCAATACGAATCTCTTTGGGAAAAAGACTACGGTTAATAAAACGGTTCAGATTCTCATGCAGTCATGCCGACCAGACAGGGCGTCTGTCAGGCGTTCTGAAACGTCTGAGAACTGGACGATTCCTATTTTTGATCGTAGATGGAAGTGGAAATTCGGTTCATTTTCGGGCCATTGGAATATCAAGAAAAACGGTGTCATTGAACAGCGAAAAGAGAAAACGGTTAGCGAACTCGCTGAAATGTGTCTGGAGGCGATGGGGGAAACAAATTATGAAATCAAAGCCCTCGACGCATTAGAGAAGAATAAAAAAATACCCTACCGCAAGAAAGTGCGGCCAGAAGTCCATTGGGACCGCATCCCGCCTGCTCAGGCCCTTGATGAATTATTAACCCCGCTGGGTTATCGAATCTGTTTAGGTTGGGACGATATTGTTCGTATTGAGAAACAAGGTGAGGGGGAACTCCTGCCAATTAAAGATCTGGTGTCGGGAGGGTTTGATGCAAAGCTTCCTGAGACTCCTGACTCAATCACAGTGTTGGGCGGTCATACGATGCATGAAGCCCTCTGGGAACTGGAACCTGTGGGGTTGGATCTTGATGGCGACTGGAGACCGATTAATCATCTGAGTTACGCGCCGTTTGATTCTAAAGGAAATGCACAGTGGGAATTATCAATACCACCGAATTTTTCGGAGATTCGTAGCAAGTTCGACGAAATTAAGTTCGACAAAAAACCAAGTGATGAAGAGTACAAAAAACGAAAAGAGCAGTACACTCTTGCTGTTCAGACAGTCTACCGAAGCTACCGATTGAAGTACCCTGTTGGCACGGAAGAACAAGAGTCACTACGTAAAAAGTATGACGATTTAGGTTATCAACTTGGGCTTGTAGTGGATCTTGGGCATAGGTCAGGAGAAAAAGTCTACGATAAACTGTTGGCTGATTATGTCGAAGCCCGGCGCAAATTGTTTCTAAAAGCAAAACCAGTACTCCCAGGGCCCAAGGTAAAAAATCCTAAAACAGGAAAATTGGAAGATTTAAAGTTACTCGAGTTCGAGCAGGTCTTGCCTATTTTCGAGACACGCGCAGAACTGGCAATTGATTCATACACGGGGAAGCTGATTCGTCGACCACCTCAGGTAAGTGGTATTTATTACGATCCAATGAGTTTCACTAACACCCTCACGGCAGACGAAGAATTACACACGATAGAGGTCAGTCAGTTTCGCGTTCTTCCTGAATTAGGGATCATTCAATTTAGCCAGCCGCTCGTACAAGATAAATTAGTGAAAGGCAAGAATGGAGACGCCGATAAGAAAATAACGGTAGCGGCTGACATGAGAGTGATGATTGCTACGCCATTGAAGAACCTTTTTGGCGAACCAGCACGCTTTACACACATCGAAGAATTGGACGAAAAGTTTCAAAGCAAGCCTGCTAAGCTTCCGCTTGATGTCATAGTTGAGAAACCAGAAAAAGTACCCAAGGGAACTGACACAAAAGTTGTGATCAAGAACGAAATTGTCCAAGCCTATCAGGCGCAGTACGAGACAAAGAAAAACGCCAAAGGGGAAGAAGAAACTAAGGTGATAAAGGTCGTAGACAATACGATCACAGAAGAGTTAGAAAAGCAGGCTCTGGCCACGATCGACGTAGAAAATATCAAGATCTTCGCGAAAGACTCCGGATCAGGAGTTTATGCCGGTCTGAAGAAGATCAACCTGGACGGAGCGATACAACAGGTGGCGATCAGTCGCACAGAGTCCGGTGGCATGACAACCACCATCTCTCGAAACACAGAGGTGAATATCCATGTTCCTGACTTCGACCAACGTCAGAGAAATCTCGCGCTTAAAGAGATGATCACAAATCACAATGAACTGATCGATAGAACAGATCAAGTAAACACGGAGGGGGCCTAATGTTCGATCCAAGCCAGACAAGTCCCGGCGAATGGTTCAACTGTCTGAATGTAGGTGATGATCACATCGAGGACAAAAAAGAACGACGCAAGGATGAAGATCTATTAATACCTGGTTTTTCAGTGGTGGAAATCGTCGGTATTAGAAGAATCAACGACGATCACTTTGTGCATGAAGTCCGA
>JAJFIP010000113.1 GCA_021774875.1 Emcibacter sp. | reverse complement strand
GTTCGCCGCGAAGTAGAAAAAATAGGCGAGACTATTACCCAGCAGGATATGTATGATCTTGCGGCCAGTTTTCAGCGGGCATTATGCGACAGTATTCTTGACCGAATGGGGCGAGCAGTGGATTTATATCTTGAACAATATCCCACTGGCGGCCATAGTCTTGTGGTTGCAGGTGGCGTTGCCGCCAACAGCTTTTTGAAAAGTAATCTTAAACAACTTTGTATTGATAAGGGATTTGATATTATTACCCCGCCGCCGAAGTTATGTACTGATAATGGAGCGATGATTGCCTGGGTCGGGGTCGAAAGACTGAGACTGGGGTTGGTAGATGGCCTGGATATAGCCGCCCGGGCGCGGTGGCCTTTGGATCCCAATGCGCCATCCGCTACCGGGGCCGGGGTCAAGGCATGACTAACAAGAGGAACGACAAGAGAGTAATATGGCCATATATAATAAGATAACGGTGATTGGTGGCGGTGCCTGGGGTACGGCATTGGCGGCTATGGTGGCCCGGGCCGGACGGGATGTGCTGCTGTGGGCGCGGGAAGATGGCGTCGTGACGTCAATCAATGAAGCCCATGAAAATAAAGACTTTTTACCGGGAATATCTTTACCTCAGTCCTTAAAAGCCACTGGTGATCTTGGACGGGCGGCAGCGTCTGATGTGCTTCTGATGGTGGTGCCCGCGCAATTTGTTCGCACCATTGCGCGTGACCTGAAGCCATATCTTAAGGAAAGCACCCCGATCATTCTCTGTGCCAAGGGTATCGAACAGTCTTCGGGCAAATTGATGAATGACGTACTCACCGAGGTTTTGCCCAAAAGCCCGCTTGTGGTCTTGTCCGGGCCTACTTTTGCCCGTGAGGTGGCATTGGGTATGCCATCGGCGGTTACCATTGCTTCAAAATATCAGCAGATCGCACAGAATGTTGCGGAAACACTGGGTCAGCCAACTTTTCGTCCTTACCTGTCGCGGGATGTGATTGGGGCCGAAGTGGGGGGTGCGGTGAAAAATGTTCTTGCGGTCGCCTGCGGTATAGTCGCCGGGCTGGAGCTAGGAGAAAATGCACGGGCGGCACTGATCGCGCGCGGTCTTGCGGAAATGGTCCGCTTTGGGGAGTCCTTTGGTGCCAAGCGGGAAACCATGATGGGATTATGCGGACTGGGTGACTTGATATTGACCTGTTCGTCAAGTCAGTCCCGCAATATGTCGCTTGGCATGGCCTTGGGACAGGGCAAAAGCGTAGATGAGATTATGTCGGGCCGAATAAGCGTTGCCGAGGGTTATCATACGGCGGGCATATTGGCTGAAATTGCCGAGCGGGAAAATATCGAAATGCCCATTGCCGGGGCGGTCAATGAAATTCTTCATAACAGCGGCAATGTGAAAGAGATCGTGCAGGATCTTATGAACCGCCCTTATGTGAGCGAACTTTAGGGAAACCAGATGTATTATATTATTTATGCCAAAGATAAACCCGATAGCCTGCAGCTGCGTATGGAAACCCGCCCGGCACATTTTGAATATGCCCGTGCTCAGGACTGCATTATGCTGGCTGGCCCCCTGCTCAGCGAGGGCGATGAGCCTGAAATGCGCGGCAGTATGTTTATTATAGATGTAGCAGACCGCGCCGGGGCCGAGGCCTTTGCTGCGGCGGATCCTTATGCCATTGCGGGCCTTTTTGCCGCAGTGGAAATAAAATCCTGGAAGCCGGCAATCGGGCCGTGGAAGCCAGAGGACGTATGACTTGAAAGCCAGCGAAATTGCCGGTGGTCCGCAGCGCGGTGAAATTCTCTGCCGCCTCTCTGATATTAAAGATGGCCAGGCAAAGGAATTTTCCTATCGTTCCGGTGACGAGATGAGGAATATTTTCATTCAACGCCTGGGAATGCAGGCCTTTGCCTATGAAAATAACTGCCCCCATGCTTATCTGCCATTGAATATGAAAGCGGGGATATTCACCGAAAAATCGGGCAAATATTTTATCTGCCAAAACCACGGGGCACTGTTTGATATTAAAAGTGGCCAGTGTCTGGGCGGCCCCTGTAGCGGACAATCACTGACGGCAATTGAAATTGATCTGAAAGATGGTAATATCATTGCACGCTAGGAGATTATATGTCCATAGTTGAAACGGAACGTTTCATATTAAGACCTTTCCAAGTTCAGGATATTGATTTTCTGGATGAGTTGCATGGTGACGAGAAAGTCATGCGCTATATATTGGGCAGAACACGGACCCATGATGAAAATATCGCCTATCTGGAAAGACTGCTAGAGCTTGAGGAAGAACATGGTGTTGGCCAGCGCATTGTGCTGTTAAAAGAAAATAACAAGCCCGTGGGTCGCTGTGGCATAAGCTTTTTTTATGCAGTCAATGAAAATGACCTGCCCTCATATTATACTGACCCGAAGACTTTGCCACAGGGTGTGGAGGCAAAACGGGTAATTGAACTGGGCTATACATTCTTAAGACAAGCCTGGGGCAAAGGCTATGCGACAGAGGCTGCTGCTGCCATGCAGGAATATGGCCTGAACCAACAGAATTTTCCCAGAATTCATTCCATAATGGTGCAGGAAAATGTGGGCTCAATCGGTGTTGCCGAGAAAATTGGTGCAAAACGGCTGCGGGAATGTTTATGTTTGAGTCTCCCCGGCTGGGATTATATATCTGAGAGAAAAAACAAGGAAATTACATGATTGATTTATATACGGCGGCAACCCCCAACGGGTTTAAAGTTTCCATAGCTCTGGAAGAAATGGGCCTTGATTATGAGGTCCATGCCATTGATCTTGGCAGTGGCTGGCAGAAAAGCCCTGAGTTTTTAGCCCTTAATCCCAACGGAAGGATTCCGGCGATTATTGACCGGGGTAATGATGATCTGGCGATATTTGAATCCGGGGCAATCCTGATCTATCTGGCGGAAAAGACAGGCATGTTGATGCCATCTGACACCAGGGGCCGCATGGACGTGCTGCAATGGCTGATGTTCCAGATGGGCGGTATTGGCCCCATACAGGGACAAGCCCATGTATTTTTTCGCTATTTTCCGGAAAAAATCCCGTCGGTGATTGAACGCTATCAGCATGAAACCAAGCGACTTTATGGCGTGCTGGATGGACAACTTCAAGGTAAAGATTATCTGGCCGGGCCTGAGCGCGGTGAATACTCCATTGCTGATATTGCCAACTGGAGCTGGGTCAGGTCTTTTGAATGGGCTGGAGTAGAAATTGATGACTTGCCGCATCTCTCGGCATGGCTTGATCGAATTGCCGCACGTTCTGCCGTGATAAAAGGCGTTGCTGTCCCACCTCCCGTGGGCGGTGATAAAACCGCCGATGTGGGCAAGAAAATAATTGTCACGTAGGGTTAAGATAACCAATGTCGGAATATAGTATTTTTCAGATTGACGCTTTTACCAAGCAAGTTTTCCGGGGCAATCCAGCGGCGGTTGTGCCGTTGTCAGATTGGTTGGCGACATCGGTTATGCAACATATTGCAGCAGAAAATAATCTCGCAGAAACCGCCTTTTATATTCCTGCGGATCGTGATGATGCAGATTTTCACCTGCGCTGGTTTACCCCGGCGGCTGAAATTGATCTTTGCGGTCATGCCACATTAGCGGCTGCCCATGTCTTATTCGCTGAACTTGGCTGGACTGCTGATAGGGTAAGATTCAGCACGGAACAGGCTGGCATACTGACGGTTTCGCGGGAACAGGATGGGGCATTGCAGCTTGACTTTCCCGCTCGGCCCGGTGAAGAAATAGCCATTTTTGAGGAATTTTGTCAGGCCCTCGGTGCGCGGCCTGAGACGTTATTTCTGGCCCGGGATCATATGGCAGTCTTTGCCACAGTAGCAGAAGTTGCCACCGTTACGCCAGATATGGAAAAACTGGCCCAAATAAATAAGGTTGGGACCATTATTACCGCACCCTCTGATCAGCCGGACATTGATTTTGTCTCGCGGTTTTTTGCCCCTGCCCAAAATATCCCCGAAGACCCAGTCACGGGATCTGCCCATTGTACTCTGGTCCCCTATTGGGCAAATAAGTTGAGTAAAACAACCTTATCTGCCCGTCAGATTTCACCCCGCAGTGGTGGTCTGAAATGCACATATTTAAAGGATAGTGCCCGGGTTCTAATGGCGGGTCATGCAATCACCTATTTAAAAGGCACTATTTTTGTGTGATAACAGTATAAAGTAATCAATTTAAGGGGTGTTTTGTGGAGTCACTGGTTCATCTGGCTATTATCTGGTCTTCAGTCTTTGTGGCGTCTGTTCTGGCGGATAAAACCCGCATGACGCCGGTTTTGTTTTTCCTGTTTATGGGTGCCGTATTGGTCAATACAGGCCTGTTGCCAGAGCAGAGCGATCCTTTTATCAGGGTCTTTGCCGAGCTGGGCATTATTATCATCATGTTTGCGCTCGGATTTGAGGAAAGCACCAGCGATTTTATCAAAAGTCTGAAACGTAGCTGGGGCATTGCCCTGTTCGGTGCATTGGCACCCTTTTTCACGGCCTATACGGTGGCGCAATATTTCTGGGATGACAGCAATATTTCGATCATGTGCGGTCTTGCCATGACGGCTACGGCGGTATCGCTGACTATGGTATCGTTGAAATCTTCCGGTCTGAATAAAACACTGGCGGCCAAGGGAATTATGACTTCGGCGATTCTGGATGATATCGCATCGCTGGTTTTTGTTGCCATATTGGTACCTATTGCCACGGGGGATGTTATGATCACGCCCTGGGGTATCGCGCTGATTGCAGGTAAGGCAGCAACATTCTTTATCGCTATCACTATTATTGGTCTCTGGGTTCTGCCAGAAAATCCAAGCAGGTTTTTTTCGCACATTCCCTTCATCGGCCAACATGGAGTGAAGCAGTTATTATCTTTTGGCAAGGGGGAAAATACCACCCTGACCGTGCTGCTGGTGGCGATACTGGCAGGACTTCTGGCCCATGAGTTCGGGTTTCATCCGGCGGTTGGGGCCTATATGGCGGGACTGATTCTGAAAGAGGAATATTTCAAATTTCGTGATAATCCTGATGTAAACCATTACCAGAATACCAAAAAGATCATTGATAATGTTGCTTTCTCATGGATTGGCCCGGTATTTTTTGTCGAGCTGGGCACCAGAATTATTTTTGACATGAGCCTTTTCATGACCATCATTCCCCAGGTGGCTATCCTGACAACGGGCCTGTTGCTGTCACAGGTAATCTCGGCATCACTGGCAGCTAAATATACGGGTGGCTTTGTCTGGCGCGAGAGCATCATGATTGGTATTGGTATGTTGGGCCGGGCGGAGCTGGCCTTTGTGGTTATGGATATTGCCTATGTGCAGAACCAGATTATCACCACTGAGGTTTTCTATGTATTGATGGTCACAGCCTTTGCCCTGAATGTGGCGGTCCCTGTTGGCATTAGTTTGTGGCGGCCATATTTTTTGGGAGAAAAGGGAAGCATGCTGGACCATTCCCGCCCTAAAAGTGACCGGTATAGGGATTAGGATTCTGCCAGAAATTCTCGTGTCTTGCGGATCGCTTCGGCGAGACCGATGCGTTCAACCATGACATCTTCGGGGAAGGCGTTAAGCAGGCGGGTGGGGGTTGCCCCGTCCAGCATAACAAAAACCCCCTTGTCGGTCCGTCTTCTAATCAGCCGCCCGTAAGCCTGTTTCAGACGCAGGCGGGTGATCAGGTCGTCATAGGTCTGCTGGCCGAATATTTCCCGCCGGGCTTTATGGAGAATAGTCGGGCGGGGCCAGGGCACTTTGTCAAACACACAAAGTCTGAGCGACGACCCCGGCACATCAACCCCGTCCCGCACCGCATCTGTTCCTAAAAGACAACTATTTTCAACCTCCCGGAAAATATCAACCAATGTGGCCACATTGATCGGGTCCACATGCTGGGCATAAAGCGGGATATGATTTTGCTCCATATGTTCAGCCAGCCGCCCGTGGACGGCGCGCAGACGGCTGATGGCGGTGAAGATACCCAGCGCCCCGCCACCAGATGCCTTCATCAGTTCCCGGTAAGCGGCACTCAATTGGTCGAGGTCGCGCCGGTTCAGGTCATTGACAATGAATATGCGGCTTTGTTCGGCATAATTAAACGGTGATTTCAGGCTTTGACGGCGCGGCGGCATGATCATATGGGCGGCACCGGTTCTGACTTCTGCTGCATGCCATTCCAGATCGGGATTATCATCATCAGACCTATCACGCAGGGTGGCTGATGTAATGACAACCCCGTGGGCTGCTTTCAGCACGGTTTCGGCAAAAGGCAGGCTCGGGTCACGCCAGTGGCGATACATGCCGCAGTCATTCTCCCGGCCCTGAAAGCGGTCAAGTTCAAACCAGTCGACAAAAGCATCATTTTGCTCACCCTTGAGGCTCATCAGCATGGGCATCCAGCCATCACTTATAGTCGCCGCTCTGCGAGTGAGCGTCCGGGAAACGGAATCGAGCCGGGCGCGTATGTTGCTGTCCAGCTCCGCTGCTTCGTCATCAAGTTTTTTTATCAGCTTGACCGCCAGCTTTTTCAGGGGCTGCGCCAAATCTTCCAAAGCACGATGTAGTATGTCCGCGGCATCAAGCAGATCATCACCAAGATGGCTTGCCGGCGTCTCCAGACTGTGATAGCGGTCATTGTCTCCACTTCGGGCAAATAGCTGATCCCGCACCAGGCCTAAAAATTTTTCCGCAGGTCCAAAGGCACTATTTTCCTTAATCCGGCCATGCCAGCCATCGGCAGGAAGACATCGGGCGGCGGTGATCACCTGCTCCAGTATGGCTCGCGCATCGTCATCCTCATAAATCAGATCTTCAACTCTTCCTTTCAGCCCTTTGCCGCGACGGCGGGTTTCTTCTGCACCCCTGATCCAGCGGCGCAGTTCAAGCCCCTCCTGTCCGGTTATATGAGCTGAAAAGGCACTGTCAGCGGCATCAAAAAGATGATGCCCTTCATCAAAGACATAGCGGGTTGGCAGATCAGCTTCACCTTTTCTAGTGGCACTGCGCACCATGACCAGCGCGTGATTGGCAATGACAAGGTCGGCTGTTTTGGCCTTGCGCTGGACTCTCTCAATGAAGCATTTGCGGTAATGAGTGCAGGCGGAATAAACACATTCTCCCCGCCGATCGGTCAGTCGGGCGAGACGATTTGGCCCGAAATTTTCACTGAGCCATGATGGAAAGTCGCCGCCGATCATATCACCGTCCCGGCTGAATCGTGCCCAGCGGGTTACCAGCCCCAGCAGAATACGGCCCTGCGGCTGTGCCGCACCCTGTGACAATTCCTGAAGATTGAGCAGGCACAGATAATTTTCCCGGCCCTTGCGGATTACCACTCTGGCATTCTTGATATTGGCGTCGGGATAGAGCTTGTTCATCTCCTGATCCAGTTGCCGTTGCAGATTCTTGGTATAGGTGGACAGCCAGACCGTGCCATCATTTTTCTCGGCCCATAGACTGGCAGGCGCAATATAGCCCAGCGTTTTGCCAATTCCTGTCCCGGCTTCGGCAAGGATCAAGCTTGGCTCATCGGCATTTTCCGGCGGGACAAAGGCCTGAGCAGTCAGCGCGGCATAGTCTTTTTGACTCTGGCGTTCTTCAGCGTTCGGCCCCAGCAGATCATGGAGACGGGCCAGACTTTCATCTTCACTCACCGGCTCTATGCCGGGCGGTGGTGGTGGTGCGGCTTCCTGCCATTCGGGCAGGTGATTCCACAGATGATAACTGTCACATTTTTCCTCAATAGCCAGCCCTCCGAGGATTAGCGGACCCCAGTGCCAGCCAGCTTCGGCCATGCTCATGGCACTGGCCACGGCACCTTCGGCAAAGATATAGTCGGGCGAGATAAGTTCAGAAAACAGCTTTTGCGCTGATTGCATAATCACCAACGCATCCGCCTCCTGACCATTGCCAGATCCCGTCAA
The DNA here is from genome assembly GCA_021774875.1 of Emcibacter sp. GTDB lineage: Bacteria > Pseudomonadota > Alphaproteobacteria > Sphingomonadales > Emcibacteraceae > Paremcibacter. The sequence goes on along the minus strand of JAJFIP010000113.1, from coordinate 5,269 downwards.
ATCCAGCACTTTTTCCAGACCGAAAGGCAGGGGCAGGCAAAATTCTGCAGGCCGGATGAAGGCAAAAAGCTCCAGCACATCAAAAGCCCGGAAAGCAACGTTACCCAGCCGCCGGGTTGTTACCCTGTGGTTACAAATCAGAAATGCCTGATTCCGGACGATCCCTTTCAGATCGGCCAGCTCATAGTCGACCACTTCGCCATCGGGGGTAAGGATAGTGGCGTGGCTTGGCCCGGCCACCAGTGCCGGCAGGCGGGACAGTACTTCAAAAGGATCCGGAAAATTAAAAAGCGGCTCAGTCATAAGGCAGGTCTAGTCGTCCATTTCAGGGTTTCAGTGACTGTACCACCGGAAGAAAAATCAGTCTATGAATTAGGGGATTTAAGCAGTAATGCCACCGCTGACATAGCTCTAGTTATCCAAAAGGGCACGAATATTTTTTAACAGGGTTTGCGTGTTATAGGGCTTGTAAAGCAGATTGTGATGCAAGCTTTCATCAGCCACACTCATTTGACGATCATCGGTAAAACCGCTGGCCAGCTGAATTTTTATGTCGGGATATTTTTCCTGCACAATGGCAGCCAGTTGATAACCATCCATTTCCGGCATAATAACATCGGATAATATCAATTCAATATTTTCATGGTCAAGAATTTCCAAAGCCTGCTGGCCAGTTTCGGCGCAAAATATATGATAACCCTGCTCGGTTAATAGTTCAGATGTCAGATCACGCAGGGCGGCTTCATCATCCACAACAAGTATATTTTCTTTTCCCCTCAGAACCCTGTCATTCTCTCTGGCCTTTGTTTCTTTCTCCGTGTTATCATCATGGTATCGGGGAAAATAAAGTACAAATTTGCTGCCATGGTCAGGTTCAGAGTAGACCTTGATGGTGCCCCCGGCGCGATTTACAAAACCAAAAACCTGTGACAGCCCAAGCCCGGTACCCTTCTCTCCCTTGGTGGAGAAAAAGGGATCAAATATTTTTTCCTTGATTGTTTCATCCATACCGCTGCCAATGTCAGCGAGACTGAGTTGAACATAATCACCTTCATTTAGGCCCAGGGTGAGCGCATCACGGTTATTCAGGGACTGGTTGCAAGTACGTATGGTAAGCTGGGCATCAGATTTTTTATCAGTCATGGCTTGCATGGCGTTGATGCTCATGTTGAGGATAGCATCTTCCAGATCACTTGTATCAAGCCATATTGGCCATATTCTATCATCGAGATCAAACAGCAGCTTAATGCGGACCGTAAGGGTTTTTTGCAGCATATCCTTCTGTTCCAGCAACAGGTCATTGATATTCAGTTTGGCGGCCTCGGGGGATTGTTCTCGCGAAAAGGACAGCAGTTTTTTAGTGAGTTTGGCACCGCGTTCGCTGGCAGAAAAGATGTGATTAATATAGGCGGACAGCTTCGGCGGGCCCGTCATTTTATTTCTAAGCAGGTCAGAGTAGCCCAATATAATCCCGAGAATGTTATTAAAGTCATGGGCAATACCGCCAGTTAGCTTGCCCAGGGCTTCCATTTTCTGGGTGCGGCGCAATAATTCTTCCTGTTGTTTAATCTGAGTTAAATCCTGGCAAGAGCCGATAAAACGTCGTTTGCCGGTTTCAACTGTTGGGAGCTCAGATAAGGATACCCGCAATGGAAAGGTTTGTTTGTTTTTGCGCAGTCCCTTGATCTCCCGACTGATCCCGATCACATGTGAGACGTCAGTATTCAGATAACGTTGTATGTAGTCGTCATGCCTGGCAGAGTCTGGATCGGGCATAAGTTTATTGACAGATTGCCCGATGATTTCCTCGTAGCTGTATCCGAATAACTTTTCAGCAGTTTTGTTAAAGCTGATTATTTTTCCTGTTTCATCAATGGTAATTACCGCATCAACCACAGAATCAAGTATTTCCCTTTGCTCTCTTTCTTTAGCTAATAGTGCCTTTTGAGCCTTATTCTGGCTGGTAATATCCAGCACCAGAGAAGCCGCACCGATGGCAGAACCCGCCTCGTCTATCAGGGGTGTATTGTGCCATTCACATAGAATAATACGGCCATCTTTGGTGAGATTTTCGTTAATGCTTTTAGTGCTCCCTGTCTGTGCCATTAAGTTTTCCCACTTCCGGGTGGCATCGGCTTTGGTGTTTTCAGGCAACATAATGTCAAAATAATCACGCCCTTTAATTTCATTAAAAGAAAAACCAAACATGGCTTCTGCTGCCGCGTTCCATCCTATAATTTGAAAATCTGTATTCCACTCAATGGCGGCCAGAGGGGTTTGTTCACGATATAGCTTAAGATGTCGTTCACTTTTCAATAAATTATCCCGAGTTAATTTGCGATCGGTAATATCTGTGATTGCGCCCGCCATAAAAGTCGGTTGGCCATGCTTATCCCAACTGGCACTGCCTTTGCACCCGACCCAGATATAATCCCCGGATTTCCTGCGCATGCGAAATTCAATATCAAAAGGTACCTTATGGTCCAGATGGGCCTGGACTTGGTCCCATACTCTTTTCCTGTCATCGGGATGAACAATATCAGTGAATGTTTCCACCACAGGTTCGAGGTCGCTCAGGTCATATCCCAGAATTTCGGCCCAGCGGGCAGAGAAATAATCTTCACCGGTTTTTACATTCCAGTCCCACATTCCATCATTGGTTCCGGCAATGGCACGCTGATACCTTTGTTCACTTTCTTTTATCCGGCGGAGAATTGGATTATTCACTCTCAGGAACAAAGCTGAGCCAATGGCTGTCAACAAGACAGAGAATAAAACGAGAGCCGCCCCGGTAATTAAAAAAGGTGAGCGTATTTCCGCAATATCTATTTTGACTACAATACCAATATCAAGTGCAGTTACTGGCTGATAAGCGGCTAAAACAGGCGTGCCGGAATAATCAAGCCCAATCATGCTACCGCCGCTCCCCTTAAGCGCCCGACGCATGGGTTCCGCCAATTTAGAACCGAACGGTATGGCACTTGGAACAAATTGGTCTTCATGTGGTGAAATCAATAAAAATTCAATATTGTTATCATGTTTTTTTGCCAGCAGAAATTCACCGGTTTCTCCTATTTTTTCCAAAGATTTATATGCAGCATCTATTTGTGACAATGTGGCAGATAACGAGCCTTCGGGAAAATTTCCACTATATTTTTGATCAAAAATGGCTACGGATTCAAGTAGACGAGCCTGACTGAGAGCAGTTCTGGCAAGATTTTCACGGGACTGCTCCAATGCAACCTGGTACATGGTAATCAAAGAACTAGCCAGAATAACCATGGCGATTACCACCATTATCCCTATCAGCGTTAAATTAACCCTTCTAAATGTCATTCTTTAGTATAACACATGAGAAGGGTTGTTGTAATATTTGCGCCAGAAACCGACACTGACCGGGATAATATTTCCCCGGTACAGGACCGGGTGAATGATGTGGGGATATTATATCAAATGCCGCCGCCTATGTGGCTCAAACAGCTGATTAATATATGGCTATCTGCTGGTTAAATTATTTCCTGCAACGCAATTGGAAAGTGGAAATAGATTTTTGTACCGATATCCTTATCAGCTTCAAGCTCAATCTTTCCGCCATTTTGAAGACAAAGCTTTTTGGCTATGGGCAGTCCCAGACCCATGCCGCAATTGGTCTTGGTGGTAACCTTTTCGCCAATGGTAAAAGGCTCAAGCTGGCTTGATAATATATGCTCGGGCAGACCCGGTCCGGTATCAAATATTGCGATTGTAACGGTATCATTATCTGCCGAAATGCTCACACCAACAATATCTTCTTCGGTGGAAAACTGGATGGCATTTTTTGCTATTTTACGAAAGGCGATGAGTAAATCCATACTATCGGCAACAATATATATTTCATGATCGGGGATGGTTTTGGTAAATTTTCTTTTCGACTTATAGGCTAATGACCTAAAACTGCCTATAAATTCAGCGCTAACCAATTTAACAATATTTATTACATCCGGTTTTTTTCTGACCGGATTGCAGTGATCGACCAATTCAAGCACATTACTTATTTTATCCAGCAAATCATGTCCGGCTTCTTTAATATATTCTACATTCTCAAGCAGGTCAGGATCGGTAGTGCTCATCTTGAGGACATCAGAAAACCCGATAATATGATTAAGTGGAGTCCGCAGTTCATGGGATATATTGGTCAGGAAACTGGATTTTGCCTCATTGGCAGCCATGGCCTCCAGAAAAAGCTGATCCATCTTTTCCTGTAGTTTTTTCTGGTGGGTAATTTCGGTTCTGATAGAGACATATTGTTCCGGTTTGCCGGTTGCTTTATTTAAAAAAGGTACAATGGTTGACTGAACCCAATATGGTTGCCCATCCTTGGCTTTATTACAAATTTCACCCTTCCAAGTCTGACCAGAAGCAATGGTTTTCCATATATGTTTAAAAAAACCTTCATCGTGAACATCCGATTTCAGGATCCGGTGATTGGCCCCCATCAGTTCGGCCAGGGTATATCCGGAAACTTCACAGAACATTGCATTGGCATATGTAATATTCCCTTTAACATCAGAGATAGATACCAGCGAATGATCATTGAGAACCTCGCTCAGTTGCTCCGTAAAAATTTGATCATTATCTATACGCTTTTTCATTTTGGGCCAAAGACGTGTCTGAGTATTATCTTCCACGAGACACTCACATCACTCTGATTGAAGAGACAAATTGCTCTGATTGTTCTTTCAAATCTGCAATTTTATTTTCCATTAATGTAGAAGCCTCAACCAGTTCGCCAGCTCGGTCCAGTGTTTCTGTTGCTGTATCACTGACCTTGATAATATTCTGGGATACTTCGGTTGTCGCCTGTGAGGTTTCCTGAATATTGCGGCTGATTTCCATGGTCGCCGATGTCTGTTCCTCAGTGGCTGCGGCAATGGCAGTGATAACTTCGTCAAGAGACTGGATGCTGTTTCTGATGCCATTAACAGCCGTTACCGATAATCCGGTTTTGCCCTGAATGTCAGTTATCTGATCGCCAATTTCACTGGTTGCCCCTGATGTTTGCTGGGCGAGAGATTTTACCTCTGAGGCCACAACCGCAAATCCCCGGCCCGCTTCCCCGGCCCGTGCCGCTTCTATGGTGGCATTAAGTGCCAGCAGGTTGGTCTGATCGGCAATATCATTGATCATCTTGACAACCTCACCAATGGTCTCCGAGGCCACATTCAGTTCTTCAATGGTGACAGATGTGCCTGAGGCATCCTGTGCCGCTTCCGATGTCTGCTGTGATGAA
>JAJFIP010000112.1 GCA_021774875.1 Emcibacter sp. | reverse complement strand
AGACCATTCTGGAACTCAATGAACAGGAGCGCGCGATGTCAACCACCACAGCAAACGACCTTTATCCTGAAGTGAACGCTTTTCTCGAAAGCGGAATCCTGAAAGGAATTGTTGGCGGTAAAGAAGTGGAGTCTACGGGCGGCGAAACCTTCATCACCTCTGATCCGGGATCAGGGGCTAAACTCGCAGAGGTCTATAGCTTTCAAGCCAATGACATCGATCGAGCAGTCGAAGTCGCTGATGAAGCTTTCAAGAAAACCGGTTGGGCACAGATGCCGCAGAACGAACGCAGCGCGCTGTTGCATCGGTTGGCAGACGCTGTCGAAAAGCAAAAGTGTATTATCGCTCAACTCGAATCACTGGACGCTGGCAAGATTGAAGCACAAGCACAAGGCGATGTGCAAAACTTTGTTGATACCATTCGTTACTTCGCCGATCTGGCACAGAACGTTCAACGTCGTTCGGTTCTCGCGGTTAAAAATCATGAAGCGTGGACTGTGCGTCAGCCTTATGGTGCCTGCGGATTTATCTTTCCCTGGAATTTCCCATTCCTGCTGGTCGGTTGGGGAATTGCTCCCGCATTGGCTGCGGGAAATACGGTGGTGATCAAACCGGCTGAAGACACACCAATGTCGGCGATCTATCTGGGGCGTTTGGCTAAAGAAGTGGGCATTCCCGATGGTGTAATCAATGTGGTTCCCGGAATTGGTTCCGTGGCAGGCGCTGCGTTGTCTGGAAATTCCAAACTTAAACGCATGTCGTTTACTGGTTCTCCTGAAGTGGGCCGTCTGGTCGCTGAATCCTGTGGTCGGAATCTGGTGCCAGTGAAATTGGAACTCGGAGGCAAAGGGGCCGCGGTGGTCTTTAATGATGTCGACATTCCAGACACGGCAGAAAAACTGGTCAATGCGATTACCTTCCATACGGGGCAGGTCTGCTGTGACGCGACACGTTGGCTCGTCCATAAGAATATCTACGATGAGTTTGTCGGCGAGTGTATTGATCGCCTGCAAGACGTGCAAGTAGGTTATCAATTGGATGATACCGCGCAAATGGGGCCGGTTGTAAATGAGAAACAACACAAGCGTGTGCTTTCCTATCTGGAAAAAGGGCAGGCGGAAGGAGCTGAATGTATTCTTGAAGGCGGTGTTGCTGATGTGCCCGGTTACAAAGGGTATTACGTAAAACCAGCACTTATGGCAGGTTCTTTAGATAACGTAGCAGCTCGGGAAGAAATCTTCGGGCCTGTGGCGTATCTGGCTCCCTTTGAGAGTGAAGAGGAAGCGATTGCGATGACGAACAGCACTGATTACGGCTTGGCCAATAGTGTCTGGTCGTCTGATCTGTCGCGTGCGGCTCGTGTTGCAGAAGCGATGTGTGCCGGCAATAGCTGGATCAATGCACATAATGTCTTTGCACACGGAGTTCCCTACGCCGGCATCAACAAAAGTGGCATGGGTGGTGGTGTGTTGTCTGTAGAAACACTGTTCGACTACTGGCGCGGTTTGTCGGTTGTGCGACCGCTGTAAGACATTTAATTACAGTGATATTCAGGCCCGCAGGTCGTTTCTTATCGAAATGTCTGCGGGTCTTTTTTTGTATTATCTGCGTGCTTGTTCATTCTATCGGTACAAGGGTACTTCAGTCGTGAGAAATGGTAATAGATCGTCCTTTCCTTGCTTGACAGTCCTTATTCTCACGCTTTAAGATCAATGACAACGATCCGTTTGCTGGGACCCACCTGTTCTCCCAGACCATGATGGCATGGTTTGGTTTCAAAGAGACGCACCAGGATCGTAATTAGCTGATTATCGACAGGGTATGAAAGTATGCGTTCCCTATTGCTGCGAAGCGGTTTGCCACTGGTTATAGCTGGCATCATTTGTATCTCCTTGTTTGCTGAAGAGAATGACAAGGCAAAAACTGCGACGACAAAATCGAAAATTGATTTCAGTCGCGACATTCGCCCCATTCTTTCTAATAACTGTTTTTTCTGTCACGGCCCGGACGAATCACATCGAGAAGGTGACTTGCGTCTGGATACAAAAGCGGGAGCTTTTCACAGCGTTGATGGAAAAGCGGCTCTCGTACCGGGAAATCTAAAAGAAAGTGCACTGATTCAGCGGATTCTCGCTACTGATGTTGATGAGCGAATGCCGCCTGCTGATTCAGGCAAGACTCTGAAGCCTGAAGAGATTGAACTTTTGAAACAGTGGGTGGAGCAGGGAGCCACTTGGCAGGACCACTGGGCGTATGTCAAACCAGTTCGGTCCCCATTGCCAACAGTCAAACAAAAGAAATGGCCGCGTAATGAGATCGATTATTTCGTTTTATCCCGATTGGAAAAAGCGGGGATCTCTCCTGCGCAAGAAGCCGACCATCAGACATTGATTCGTCGACTTTATCTTGATCTGCTTGGTCTGCCGCCGTCTTCTGCAGAAGTGGACGCCTTTGTGAATTCGAAGGATCCGAAAGCTTATGAAAAACTCGTTGATCAATTGCTGGAATCGCCACAGTATGCAGAACGCATGACGTTGAAGTGGCTCGACCTGGCTCGCTATGCCGACACTAATGGGTTCTCCATCGATGGCGGACGTCATATGTGGCTTTGGCGAGATTGGGTGATTGACTCATTCCATAAAAATAAACCCTTTGATCAATTTATCACGGAACAGATTGCCGGCGATTTAATTCCGGAAGCATCTTCCTGGCAGAAAGTGGCTACAGGTTTTAATCGCAATCATATGATTACACATGAAGGCGGCACGATTCCCCAGGAAAATTTGGTGAACTATGCCGTCGATCGTGTGAAAACGACATCCGAAGTCTTTTTGGGATTAACCATGGGTTGTGCGCAATGCCACAACCACAAATATGACCCTATTACGATGAAGGATTTTTATCAATTCTTTGCGTATTTCAATACCTTGGAAGATCGTGGCTTGGATGGAAACAGCGGGATTAACGCCGGTCCTAAATTGAAAGCGAAAACAGAACTCTCTTTCGCTGCAGCCGAGTTGAAGTCTCTCGACCAGGAAGTAGCGCGGCTTCAAGCCAAGCTGAAGCATCCAAATGCAGCGAAGTTGGCGGAGTGGGAAAAGAAAATCCGCCAAGAACTATCGCAGCGCGGACAGGGCTTAAAAATTCATGAATTGGAAGTGGTTAAAGTATCCGACCCCAACACCCGTACTGCATTTGAAACTAGCAAAGAAGGACATGTGCTCGCACTAGCAGCCAGTGGACGCTCCCCTTCCATTTCATTGAAGGTCAAGCCGGGTGTCGAAAAACTAACCGGCTTGCGAATTGTATTCTATCCAAATGAAAAGTTACCCAATGGAGGGATCGGGCACGGTAAGAAAGAGACGTTTCCCGGCGGGTTTATTTTGACCAGCTTTGCTGCCTCTGGAACGACGGTTCCTTCAGATCAGGTCGATCTGTACGCGATGTTTAAGGTCGCCAAAATTGCCGCCAGTGCCTCGCATCCCGATTATCCCGTTGAAGACTGCTTAGATCCACGTGATCATACGGGATGGTCACCCGCTCCACAAAATCAAAGTCAGCAGCATTTGACGGTTACCTTTGATCGACCTTATGAAACAAAAGGCTCTCCCTATATCACAGTCATGCTGGTTTGGGGTGATGGAAAATTTGGTTACGGGAAGAGGTTGATGGCCGGTGATTACCAGGTCTTTGGAATGTCAGGTATTGATGATGGGACGCATATTCCGGTAGAGATTCAAAAGATACTGTCCATTGCTCAGAATCAACGCGATGAATCACAGACGGCGACTCTGAAACTCTACTATAGCCGGATTGCTTCCAAATTCAAAAATATTCATTATCAACTGGCGAACTTGAAAGAACGGCGCCAGATGTTGACAGACTCGTTTGAGACGATGGTGATGGATACTGCAAAGAAACCACGGGAAACGTTTATCTTGAATCGTGGCCAATACGATCAGCCAACGGACAAAGTGGATACAGGTGTGCCCGGTTTTTTACCTGGGTTACCGAAAAACGCGGCGCAAAATCGAACAGCGTTAACACAGTGGTTAACATCACGCGAAAATCCATTAACGACTCGTGTGACTGTGAACCGATTTTGGGAAATGCTGTTTGGTCAAGGGATTGTTTCAACTTCGGCTGACTTTGGTTCTCAAGGCGATCCACCCACGCATCCGCTATTACTCGATTGGCTGGCCGTTGAGTTTTACGAACAAGGCTGGGATGTCAAACACATCATGCGTAAGATTCTGTTGTCCGCGACCTATCGACAGTCATCAGCGGGTACTCCCGAACTTTGGAAAGAGGACCCACAGAATCGACTTCTGGCCCGGGGTGCTCGATTTCGGCTGCAAGCGGAAATGATTCGTGATGCTACTTTGAAAGTTTCAGGATTGTTAGTCGAGCGTGTGGGTGGGGCGAGTGTGAATCCTTATCAACCGGAAGGTTTGTGGCGGGAAGTCAGCCACTATGGTAGTTCCCCCGCAACCGCTCAGGTCTTTGTGCAGGATCATGGCGAAAAACTATACCGCCGCAGTATGTATACGTATTGGAAACGCACCGTACCTCCCCCGAACATGCAAACTTTTGATGCGCCGAATCGTGAGGTCTGTTTGATCAGTCGGGCGCGGACCAATACTCCATTACAATCGCTGGTATTGCTTAACGATGTGCAATTTGTGGAAGCTTCACGCAATTATGCGGAGCGGATTATGAAAGAAGGGGGGCAGAGTGTTGATTCACGGATTCAATTTGCCTTCAAAGCAGCGCTTGGCAGACTTCCCGAAACGTGGGAAGTAGACACACTCAAAGCCGCCTATCTGCGCGAACTCAAATCCTATCAGGTAAAACCAACGGCGGCAATCGCTTTACTTTCGCAAGGGGAATCCCACCGCGATGAATCATTGCCTGCTGTTGAGATGGCTGCCTGGACTGCTGTGGCGAGCATGATCTTTAATACTTATGAATTTATTACACGAGGATAGTTATGGATCCTGTATTTGAATACGAGCGCAATCTGACGCGTCGTACTTTGTTGGGGAAGTCCGCGCGGGGCATTGGTGGAGCCGCATTGGCTTCTATGTTGTATCCTGAGTTATTCAATCAAAGTGCCAGTGCAGAATCTGAGAAGATTCCTGGTGCCATTAAAAAGATTGCTCCGAAAGCGAAACGGATCATTTATCTGTTTCAATCGGGAGGGCCTTCG
>JAJFIP010000111.1 GCA_021774875.1 Emcibacter sp. | reverse complement strand
TCAGGATATTCCTGTTCACCAAATACCGGCAGGGGCAGTTCGGCGGCTACTGACAGAACATCCAGCTCCTCGATTACAAGCTCAACACGTCCGGTAGGAAGATTGTCATTGATAGTATCCTCACTGCGGGAAACCACCTTGCCTTTTACCCGGATAACGGATTCTGCCCTGATGTTTTCCGCAACATTAAAGCAGGAATTATCCGTATCAATCACACATTGCGTCAGCCCGTAATGGTCTCTGAGATCAATAAACAAAAGACCACCGTGATCCCTTTTCCGATGAACCCAGCCGGAAAGGAGAACAATATCCCCAACATTTTCTTCTCTCAGGGCTTCGCAGGTATGTGTTCTGTATTCATGCATCATAAATCTTCTAACTTTAATGTGTAAATCATGGTGTTTTTGTGCTTTATTGCCCGCTTGTCAAGTTATTCTTTATAAGGCTTCTTAACTGAAAGCCTAATAATAAGCGTCAGGGTAGAAAATTAATGAGCGTAATCACGACCAATGATCAATTAGTGGCCCTCTGCGAGCGGTTGGAGAAATCAGAATATATAACTGTAGACACAGAGTTTCTGCGCACAAAAACATATTATTCCAAACTGTGTCTGATTCAGGTTGCCAACGACGAAGAATATCATGCCATAGACCCCTTGGCACCCGGCATTAATCTTGACCCCTTTTACGGCTTGATGACTAATGAAAAAATCCTGAAAGTATTTCATGCCTCCCGGCAGGATATTGAAATTTTTGTTAATGAAAAAGGCATAGTGCCAAAGCCCCTGTTCGATTCTCAGGTCGCGGCCATGGTCTGCGGCTATGGCGACAGCATCGGCTATGAAAAACTGGTGTTAAACATAGCCGGGGCCACTCTGGATAAAAGCACCCGCATTACCGACTGGTCCAGACGGCCCTTGACCCAGCGGCAGATAGATTATGCTCTGGGCGATGTCACCCACCTGCGGACCATATACAAAAATCTGAACAAACAATTGATAAAATCTGACCGCAGTCATTGGCTAACTGAAGAAATGGCCGAATTAACCAACCCGGATACCTTTATCATTCAACCGGAGAATGCCTGGAAAAGGTTAAAAATAAGAAGCGGTAACCGTTTATTTAATGCCATTGCTCGCGCCCTTGCCCAGTGGCGGGAAAGCGAAGCACAAAACCGGAATATCCCGCGCAACCGTGTTATGAGAGATGAAGTATTACTTGAAATATCTGCTGTAAGACCTGAGCATTCCAATGCTTTAGGTAGTATTCGCGGCCTGTCACAGGGGTTTGGCCAAAGTAAAAGCGGCCAAAATGTTCTTTCTGCTGTCAGACAAGTTCTTGACCTGCCCTCAACCAGCCTGCCTGAGATTATCCGTAAACGCCCCCCGTCACAGAATACGGACCCTGTGATGGAGCTTCTGAAGGTTCTATTGAAACTCACGTGTCAGAATGAAAATGTGGCCCCAAAGCTTATTGCCTCCGTTGATGACCTTGAAAAACTGGCAGAGAATGATGATGCGGATATTGCGGCCCTGTCCGGCTGGCGTTACGACTTATTTGGCAAGCAGGCTCTGGCTGTAAAACATGGGAAACTGGCTTTTACCATGAAAAGAGGTGAAGTAACTCTGATTCCCCTGGATAAAAGTGAAGACGATTAGATAATTCTGACTTCTTTCTTTAAATCGAATTCTTTGGCAAGCTTGCTGAATCGTTTGGCAACAACTTCATTGACCAAAGTCTGATCCTTCTTACGTACATTCAGCAGCATTTTACCGTCCTCAATTTCCAGAGTAGCCGACTTGAGGCCTTTTTCTGTGCCGCCGGATATTCTTTGTGCCAGACGCAGGGCCAATCCTACCTGATTTGCATAGCGGACATCTTGTGGCTTCATCAAGGTCTCCACCTTTGCTGTGCCCTTTTCACCAGACTTCCCACCGTAACAGATATAAAGGGCCAGACCAATGAAAGCAGCACCCCGATGAGCCAGCCCCAGCAAACGGCCATGCAATACCTCATATAAAACTTTTTCTGCCCTATATTCCGGATGGCCCCGCCAGCCCACATCACTCAGGATCGCTGCGGCCAGCCGCAAACGGCTTGGTTGAGGATCTTCATCAGGAAACAAAGGATCAATCCATTTCTGCAAACGCTGACCATGCTCGGAAAATCGCCCTGTATTGGCTGCAATATCTTGGCAGGCCGCTATTAACGGGTCCAGCTTGCGAATATCCGGTGCCATGCCGTCATAAAGCATTCCTTCCCGAAGCCCATAACTGGAAAAAACAACCCCCCCGGAGTTCAATTTTATTATCAGGTGGTTCAGGATATAAGCCGATAAAGGCATAAGTCGCAGACGGCGTGAAGAAATATGACTGCGATAGCGATTAAGTTCTGCATAATTCATCCCGGAAATGCGTTCAGTCAGTTCCAGAGCTTCATCTCTGTCCATGTTATAATGATGAACATTATTCAAGACATAGCCCTTTTCTGCCATATGTATTTTGGCCAATGCCCGCCATGAGCCACCAACAGCATAAAATTTTTCCTGTCCCTGCTCACATTCCCAATCAAGGGATGCCAGGGCCCTGTCAATATCCTCACCGGGCGAAGAAATTATCTTCCCATCAAGTGACAAATAATTAAGCGGACCAATGTTATAACTGACCTTTTGACCCACATCGCCGTCCGCAAGTTGCGCTAGTTCCAGACTACCACCGCCCAGATCGCCCATAATACCCTTGGCATGGGGCAAAGCACATAAAACCCCTAGCCCTGACAATCTGGCTTCCTCAACACCTGAAATCACGGCTACTTCCAGCAGGCACTCACTTTTTATCCGTGCCGCAAATTCAGCCCCATTACTCGCCTCCCGGACTGCAGATGTGGCAACCACGCGGTAATTTTCAACATCCATCTTGCCCAGCATCAGGCAAAAACGTTTCAGGTTTTTTAATACCATATCCATGGCTTCATCCTGCATCATGCCTGTTTCAGACAGGCCACGCCCAAGACCACATAGAATCTTTTCATTAAAAATAACGTAAGGCGCCCGTCTCATGCTTTCATAAACCACTAAACGAACCGTATTTGATCCAATATCAATAACTGCAAATTTTTCCAAAAATATTCACTCTTTTAACAGCAAGGGAAATTCCTTGCCTTCAATGGCCTTCCCCATGCCCGACAGGCTTGGATTTCTCAAAAAATAATCATGGGCAGAGAAATTATTATCTTCTCCCGTGGCCCGCACGTAGGAATGATCAGGTTGCAAATGCCAGCTTTGCACGGTATCTTTCAAATTTGCCACCATAATTTGTCCCAACACCTGTGACTTAACTGTCGGGTTATCAATGGGAATCATGGCTTCTACCCGACGGTCAAAATTTCTGGGCATCCAGTCAGAGGAAGAAATATATACCTTAGCATGATCAGATGGCATTACATAACCATTGCCAAAACAGGTAATTCGGGCATGTTCCAGAAAGCGTCCAACGATACTTTTCACCCTGATATTTTCTGACATGCCGGCAATACCGGGTCTCAGGCAGCATATTCCGCGAACGACCAGATCAATAGAAACACCGCAACAGGATGCCTCATATAACTTATCTATAGTGATCGGATCAACAAGGGCATTCATCTTGGCCCAGACACTTGCGGGTTTTCCTGTACGGGCAAATTTAATTTCCCTGTCAATATTTTCCAGTAGTTTTTCACGAATTCCAAAGGGTGAAATAACCGCCTTTTCCAATTGTTTAGGGCGGGCATACCCGGTCAGATAATTGAAAATATGAACCGCATCACGGCCCAGTGCGTCATCATCGGTAAAAAAGGAAAGATCAGTATAAACCTTTGCGGTAATGGGGTGATAATTCCCGGTCCCGTAATGGATATAGGTTCTAAGTTGCTTATTTTCCCGGCGAATAATAACTGAAATTTTCGCATGAGTTTTCAATTCCAGAAAACCATATACCACCTGAACTCCGGCCCGCTCCATGTCTCGGGCCCATTTGATATTTTGTGCTTCATCGAAACGTGCCTTCAATTCCACGAGGGCTGTAACAGATTTGCCAGCCTCAGCAGCATCAATCAGGGCCCGGATAATGGGAGAATTCTCACTTGTCCGGTATAAAGTCTGTTTGATCGCTACAACTTCCGGGTCCAGAGCTGCTTGCCGTAAAAAACTTACCACAACATCAAAACTTTCAAAGGGATGGTGAACGATAAAATCTTTCTCTCTGATGGCAGAAAAACAATCACCGTCCTTTTCTTTCATGCGCTGGGGAAACCGGGGGTCCAGAGACTTAAACTTTAGCTTGGGAAATCCGTCAATAATCAGCTGGTCCACTTCGTCAATGCCCAGAACACCGCTAATATTGACAATTTCCTTTTTTGTTATCTGAAGCGCTCTCCTGACCATTCTCAGAAGATTTTTAGGCATTTCAGCATTGACATCAATCCGGATCACATGCCCTCTCCGCCTTCGTTTAAGGGCACTCTCAAACACCCGCACCAGATCTTCAGCCTCT
>JAJFIP010000012.1 GCA_021774875.1 Emcibacter sp. | reverse complement strand
GATCCCCATGTGTCAGGAAGTCTGCACAGAAGCAGGTCTGCCATTTGCCGATCTGGATGCGGTCGCGGTTACAAATGGTCCCGGAACATTTACCGGGGTTCGCATTGGTCTTGCGGCGGCCAAGGGCTTGGCTTTGGCCCTTGATATTCCCCTTGTTGGAATTTCCACGCTCGAGGCAGTGGCAACTAATGTCACCAGTGATGGTCGAATAGCCATCGCTCATGATGCCAGAAGGTCGGAAGTCTATTTGCAAATTTTTGACCTGAAAGAGGGCCATGTCATTGCCATATCTGAACCAAAAGCAGTGACATTATCTGATGTGGAGCAGCATCTAGGGGGCAAAGTGACAGCTGTTGTTGGTACCGGGGTGGAACTGGTCAAAGCGGTGCTTTCACAAAGTTTCCTGAAAAGCCTGAATTTTCCTGAAATTCAGGCTCAACCCAATGGGGGAACTGTTGGCCTGATGGCTTATGAAAAACTACTTCGGGGTGGTAGCGTTGATGAAGTCATGCCGCTTTATTTGCGTCCGCCTGATGCGGTGGCAGCAAAGCCAATAACCTATCCCTTTCAGAATCGATGACTTATTCCTTTAAGATTTTTGGGGCTCAGGCTGCGGAAATGCTGTCGGAAATACACCGCCTTTCTTTTCAGGATGATAGCCAGCAAATCTGGTCACCAGAGGCAATGGAAACTCTTCTTCAGGGGCCGGATACTCATGTCATGGTGGTTTCACAGCAGCAACAGCCAATAGGGTTTCTCATGTGGCGGAGAATGATTGATGAGGCGGAAATTTTGACCATTTGTATTTTACCGATCCATCGTGCCAAGGGTGCGGCAAGTCAATTACTGCAACAATTTTACCGCAATACCAAAGAAAACGGCATTAGACATATTTTTCTTGAAGTGAATGAAAATAACAGAGCTGCCCTGAAATTATACGAGAAAAAAGGCTTTGCTTCCGTCGGGCAACGGAAAAAATATTATGACAACAAGACATCCGGGAAACAAGATGCCCTGACTATGAAATATTCTCAGTGACAGTTTTCTTTCAGATTTTATCTATTGGAAAATATTTGGAATTGAATTAGATAATGTGTATAGTTATTAATAGATATAAAATAAATACAGGGTAAAAAGTTATGGCGTCAGAAATTGAGCGGATCTGCATAGAAAAAGGTATGCGGATGACGGACCAGCGTCGGATCATTGCAAAGGTACTTTCAGATGCTCATGATCACCCGGATGTGGAAGAGGTTTATCGGCGGTCCGTTGAAACTGATTCACGCATCAGCATTGCAACAGTTTATCGTACGGTCCGCCTCTTTGAAGAGGCCGGAATTCTGGAACGCCATGAATTTCGGGTCGAGGTTGGTGAAAATCGGGCACGGTTTGAGCTTGTTTCCGAGTTGCATCACGACCATCTGATTGATATTGAATCTGGCGAAGTTATTGAATTTCATGATGATGAAATTGAAAAGCTGCAGAAGCGAATCGCTGAAAAGCACGGTTATAAGCTGATGGATCACCGTATGGAATTATACGGTTCAAAAATTAAATAAAGCTCTACATCACTGTATCAAGTTGTAAAATTCCCTGCATTCTTCTATATGAGGTGCAGGGTTTTGTATTAAGGCAGAGAACAAGTCATTCATATGAGAGAATATTACAGAATATTTAAGATACTTTTATATTTTGCTGTGTTGCTGCCGCCGACTATTATCTTCAAGAAATTGAAATTTCCCGGCTATAAAGCATGGCCGCATCTGGTGCATCGCTCGCTATGCAATGCTTTGAATGTGAAGGTCAGGACATATGGTGATCCACTTGAAGGTCCACCAACGCTGTTTGTTAGCAATCATGTTTCCTGGATTGATATTATTGTACTGGGTCACGTCATAAAAGCCTGTTTCATTGCCAAGAAAGAAATGAGTGACTGGCCGGTTCTCGGTTATCTGTCCTCACTTCAGCGCACTATCTTTATCGACCGGGAGAAACGCTCTGATATTGCTGAACAGAAGAAAGTATTGCAGGACAGAATGCATAATGGCGATAATTTGATCCTGTTCCCAGAAGGCACTACTTCCGATGGGGGTAGTGTGCTGCCCTTTAAAAGCTCTCTATTTGGGATCACTGAAACCGCTATGCATCTGCAACCTGATGAACAGGGCCGCATTCAGGAATTGATGGTTCAGCCCGTAACTCTTGTCTATAAACGGATTAATAATATGCCAACAATCCGGTCCAGCAGGTCTAGCGTAGCATGGTACGGCGATGCTGAAATGGCACCGCATGTGAAGGGTGTATTGAATCTGCTTAAAATTGAAGTGGAGGTGCATTTCCATGAACCGGTATCGCGTAATATTTTTAAAACCCGGAAGGAATTGTCGGCATATTGCCAGCGGACCATTGAAAATCGTCTGATTAGTTCTTTAAGGGGCAGGTAACATCAATGAGTTCTGATCCTAAAAAGCTATTCATCAAAACATATGGTTGCCAGATGAATGTCTATGACACCGAACGTATGGTTGATGTGATGGCCCATGAAGGCTACGCCGTCACCGAAAAGCCCGAAGATGCGGACCTTGTGGTTTTGAATACCTGTCATATCAGGGAAAAAGCGGCTGAAAAGGTATATTCCGATATTGGTCGTCTGCGCGTGATGAAGGAAAAACAAACCAAAGCTGGTAGCAAGGAAACGATTCTCGCGGTCGGCGGTTGCGTGGCGCAGGCTGAAGGGGCAGAAATACTGCGCAGGATGCCCATCGTGGATATGGTCTTTGGCCCGCAAACCTATCATAGGTTGCCAGAAATGACCCGGGAAGCGGACAAGGCCAAGTTACTTGGACAACGGCCCCGCATAGTGGATACTGATCTGTCGGTCAGCGAAAAATTCGACGCATTATCCAAAAAAACCGTTAGTTCCAAAAAGACGGCCTTTCTGACCATTCAGGAGGGATGTGATAAATTCTGCACCTATTGTGTGGTTCCCTATACCCGCGGTGGTGAGTTTTCACGCTCTTTTGAGGATGTCATGAATGATGCCGGAAAATTGCATGATGCCGGCGTGCTGGAAGTGACGTTGCTGGGCCAGAATGTTAATGCTTATCATGGCAAATCGGCGACTGGCGAGGAATGGTCACTGGCCCGTCTGATCCGGCATTTGGCGGAAAATACTGATTTTAAGCGCATCAGATATACCACTTCCCATCCCGGCGACATGACAGACGACCTGATAGCGGTCCACGGGGATGTGGAACAATGTATGCCATATCTGCATCTGCCGGTACAATCGGGGTCTGACAGAATTGTCAAGGCCATGAACCGTCACCATACCATTGCTACTTACCTGAAAACCATTGAGGATATTCGCGCTGTTAGCCCAGATATTGCCCTGTCCGGTGATTTTATTGTGGGTTTTCCGGGTGAAAGCGATGCGGATTTTCAGAAAACCATGAAACTGGTGCGGGAAGTTGACTATGCCCAGGCCTATAGCTTCATGTATAGCGAACGGCCCGGCACCCCGGCGGCAGGATGGGAAAGTCAGGTGGAAAATCATGTCAAATCGGAACGGCTGGCAGAACTGCAGGAAGAATTGCTGCGCCAACAACGTGCCTTTAATGACGCCAGCGTCGGCAAAGTCATGTCCGTATTACTGGAACGCACAGGCAAGCATGCTGGACAGCTTGTGGGCAGAAGCCCCTATATGCAGGCGGTTCATGTAGATGTTGACAATGAGGAGACGGCAGAGCAGAATTTTGGTAAACTGGTTGATATGAAAATAATCAGTGCCGGCCCGCGAAGCCTGAAAGGTGAGTTCAAGACCTAAATGAGCAAATCAATAACCCTGGAATTTGAAGATAACAGTCAACTGCCGATGCTTTACGGCGAACATAATTCTCATCTTGCCCGGATTGAGCAGAAAACCGGTGCCAGCTTTACTACCAAAGGGAATATACTGGTTATCGAAGGGGACAAGGATACTTGCGCCACAGCCAAACAGATCATTTTAAGGCTTCATGATAAGCTGGATTTGGAGGATGAGCTCACTATGGGGGATGTTGATGGAGCCATCAGGATGGCCGATTTCCTTGACCCGCCAAAGGAAGAGAAAGTCATTGAGCGTAAAGACCTTTCTGCCAAAGAAAACAGTATCCGTACTCGCAATGCCATTATTTCGCCCCGGTCTATCAATCAGGCCCACTATATCAAGTCCTTGAGGGAAACTAATATGACATTTGGGCTGGGGCCTGCGGGCACGGGCAAAACCTTTCTCGCGGTGGCTATGGCGGTGTCTCACCTTCTTGAAGGCAAGGTGGAAAAAATTATCCTGACCCGTCCGGCGGTAGAAGCCGGGGAAAAGCTGGGCTTTCTGCCCGGTGATATTCGGGAAAAAGTCGACCCTTACCTGCGTCCGCTCTATGATGCACTGGAACAGATGATTTCCCTCGAGCAAACGGAAAGAAGACTTGAAAACGGCGATATTGAGGTGGCACCTCTGGCTTTCATGCGCGGTCGTACTCTGTCCAATGCCTTTGTCATTCTGGATGAGGCGCAAAATACGTCTCCCATGCAGATGAAAATGTTTCTAACCCGTTATGGGGAGAATTGCCGGATGGTGGTTTGTGGTGATCCGTCACAAGTGGATTTACCCGATGGCACCCCATCGGGGTTATTTCATGCCATGGATATTTTGAAAGGCATCGATGATATTTCCTTCATCCAGTTTAATGCCGATGATGTGGTTCGCCACCCGCTGGTGGGCAAGATTGTCAGGGCTTATGATCAGGCAGAAAAATGATTTCCGAAAATATTGAACTTGATATATCTGCAAGTGCTGTCTGGCAAGAGCAGTTTCCTGAATATGGCGAGCGCATAGCGGCATGTTTTGAGCAGATTCTGGAACATGTACCAGAAGCACAGAACTTTGAACGCTTTACCCATCTGGAACTGAGTATTCTGCTTGGTGAAGATCAGGATATCCGGCAATTAAATAAAAATTACCGGGATAAGGAACAGGCAACCAATGTGCTGTCCTTTCCTTCTCTATCACAAGACGAAATTGATTTATCCCTGAAGCAAGATTCTGAAATTCCTGTCACTTTGGGCGATATTATTTTTGCCTTTGAAACCATAAAAAGTGAGGCATTGGATCAGGGTAAAAGCTTTTCCGATCATTTCTGTCATTTATGCCTTCACGGGATGCTGCACCTGCTGGGATATGACCATATGGAGGATGTCCAAGCCGAGGAAATGGAAGCGTTGGAAAAGAACCTATTGTCAAAACTATCTATTGACGATCCTTATCAAGATTGAGACAATCATATTATTCAACTTATAAACGGAAGAGTAGAAATGTCAGAATTTTCTTTGCTAATTGGGACAAAGAATCTCTCAAGCTGGTCTTTGCGTCCCTGGCTGTTGATGAAATATGCCGGAATTGAATTTGACGAAATACTGATCCACTTGGATCAGGAAGATACTAGCAAAAATATTTTGGCTCATAGTCCGGCAGGCAAGGTTCCGGCCCTGAAACATAAGGGCAGGGTTATCTGGGATAGTCTGGCAATTTGTGAATATATCGCTGAACTTTATCCTGAAAATATTTTGTGGCCTGCTGATCCCCTGACCCGTGCCCACGCCCGGTCTGTTTGTGCGGAAATGCATTCAGGATTTATGGCGCTCAGGAACGAAATGCCCATGAATTGCCAAGGTGTATTTGACTATAAGGATTTGACGGGTGATCTGGCATCTGATGTCGACCGGATCAAGGAAATCTGGCGCGACTGTCGGGAAAAATATCATGGCCCTTTTCTGTTTGGGCAATTTACCATCGCTGACTGTATGTTTGCGCCAGTGGTTTTTCGTTTCAGAAGTTATCAGGTGGCTATGGATGAGGCGGCGCAACAATATTCTGATACAATACTGAGCTTACCTGCTATACAGGAATGGCTGGACGGTGCAAAAAAATGAATGAAGTTAAACAACATAGAGCCATCGAAGACAAGGCAGAAACAGAACCTCCCTCGCGGGAGCAGGGAAGTTTTTTCGCATGGTTTAAAGGTCTTTTTTACCCACAAAATGCGTTTAAGGAAAGTCTGGAAGAAGTTATTGATGAATTAGAGGACGAGCAATCGCCCATTGGTCAGGAAGAACTCTCAATCATCAAAAATACGCTTACCTTCAGGAACAAACGTGTTGATGACATCATGGTGCCCAGAACCGATATTGTAGCTGTCGAGGCCGCATCAAGTTTTCAGCAGGTAATGGATATTTTTATCAAAGGTGCCACATCACGGCTACCGGTTTATAGGGAAACCCTGGATGAAGTGATTGCCATGGTCCATGTTAAGGATGCCTTCCGGGAGCTTGTCACCAATCTTGATGACAATAAGGAAAGAACCCTGAGTTCCATTCAGCGGCCTCTGTTATTTGTGCCGCCCTCCATGAAACTTGTTGATCTGCTG
>JAJFIP010000110.1 GCA_021774875.1 Emcibacter sp. | reverse complement strand
TGAGCCTGATAGCCTCGATCTCAGGTTTGCTGACAGAGGGCAGGATTACCCGAAATCGCCCCTATCGAAACCCCCATCATTCCGCATCTATGGCGGCATTGGTCGGTGGTGGTATGAAAGCAAAACCGGGAGAGATTTCTCTGGCCCATCGGGGGGTTTTATTTCTCGATGAACTGCCTGAATTCAACCGTAACGCGCTCGACAGTCTGCGCCAACCCATTGAAAGCGGCGAGGCGGTGGTGGCACGGGCCAACCGCCATGTGACTTACCCCGCACGGTTTCAACTGGTGGCGGCAATGAATCCCTGCCGTTGTGGTTATCTTGATGATCCGGCACAATCCTGTAGCCGTGCGCCCAGATGTGCCGTCGATTATCAATCGAAAATATCCGGCCCGATGATGGATCGTTTTGACATTCATATTGAGGTTCCTGCTGTCAGTGCTCAGGATTTGACCCTGCCGACACCCACGGAAAGCAGCCATGATATAGCCGCCCGGGTGATCGCGGCCCGTGAGATACAGACCGAACGTTACCGGACAATGGGATTGGAAAATGTCCGGTGTAATGCGGAAGTGGACGGCGAGGCACTGGAACAAGTGGCCAGTCTTGATCAGGCTGGCAAGGAAATCCTGTCACAAGCCATTGAACTTATGCGTCTTACGGCGCGGGGCTATCACCGTATCCTGCGCGTGGCCCGCACTTTGGCTGACCTGGAAGGCCGCGCAGACATCAGCAAAATACATATTTCAGAGGCTCTGAGCTACCGCCAGAAAAAGCATATAAGGTAAAAGCCCTAATGCAATTTATCTGTAATGGCGCGGAAAAAAGATATGGTTTCCGGCTTCGAGCCTATAGCATCCATGAAATCCCGATCAGCAGAGTTTTTGACGATGACGATATTTTCCGGCTGATTGACATAGATAAACTGGCCGTAAACGCCGACGGCAAAAAATTCACCGGGCCGGGCGTTGGGTGCCAGCCACCATTGAAAACCATAACCGAGTTTATCTGGACCGGGTTCATTATGGGGGGACGCCGGGGAGGTCGCAGCCTTGATCCATGCTTCGGGCACAATCTGCTCGCCATTCCAGTTGCCATTATTGAGGTAAAGCCGACCAAAACGGGCATAGTCGCGGCTTTGCATATTCAGGCCACCGAGGGCAAATTCCGCACCCGTTGAATCAGTGATCCAGTAAGCATCACCTTCCATGCCGATTTTGGACCAGATATGCTGTTCTGCCTGAGCAATCATGCTTTTGCCAGTAACGCGCCGCGCTATCATGCTGATGATATGAGTATCCATTGAAACATAATGAAATTCCTGCCCCGACGGTTTTTCATTTGTCAGGGTGGTGGTGAAATCATCTAGTGAACCGCCAACGGCCAGAATACGGCCCATGCGGTTGATGTCCGAATAAAAATCACCGTAATCTTCGTTCCACAAAACCCCCGATGACATTTGCAACACATTACGGATCGGCACGCCTTCGTAACCGCTACCTTTCATTTCCGGCAGATATTGTTCCACGGGTGCATTAATATCAATCAGGCCGCCCTCAGCCGCAATGCCGAACAATGTCACGGTGAAGGACTTGGCCATTGACCATGATATACGCAGGTCATTCTCGCCCGTGCCGAGATAATATTTTTCATAATTGATATTATCATCCTTAATCACCAACAGGGCGGTGGTGGCCCGGCGGTTCAAAAATTCATCGGTGGTGATAGTTTCACCTTTATAGGTAAAGCTTTCCGGCAGATCAGACGGCGAACTTCCAAAATTAAAAACAGGCCCGGAACGTTTCACCGGGCTAGTCAGGAAAATTTCATTCATATGGGAAAAATTATGGACAATATTACCCTTGTCAAACAGGGTCATAGTGCCGTAAAGCCGACTGGCCTGTTCGTGCTTAACAACAACAATCACCGCAAAAACCATGAGAAAAATAAACAGGGTTGCGCCGCTGATTCTCAAAAATTTATTCATGGACTGTCCTTGTTCCCTATTCTGGTTTGGTCCAGCGTAACACAGGTTTGCGGGCAGCTAAAGTCTCATCTAATCGCCGGAGGGGGGCGAGATAGGGCGCACCAATGAACAGTTCTTTGTTACCAGCTTTTGCCTCAGCCACCAGATGACGGAGGGAGCCAATAAATTGGTCAAGAGATTGCTTGCTTTCACTTTCTGTCGGCTCAATCAGCATGGCACCGTGAACCACCAACGGGAAATACATGGTCATGGGGTGATAACCCTCATCAATCATGGCCTTGGCAAAATCCAGTGTGGCAATGTCGGAGCCATTCAGGAACCTGTCATCAAACAGACATTCATGCATACAGGGGCCATCAAAACTAACCGTCATCACATCGGTAAGCGACGCCATGACGTAATTGGCATTAAGAACGCTGTCTTCAGCCACTTGAGCAAGGCCATCACAGCCGTGAGACATCATAAAGGCCAGAGCACGGATATTCATCCCCATCTGGCCGTGAAAGGCCGTCATGCGGCCAAAGCTGTCTGAGCCATCTTCCACATGCTCCACCAGATCGAAACCATTTTCACCATGAATCACATATGGCACGGGTGCAAAAGGAGCCAAGGCTTCCGATAACACAACAGGACCAGCACCCGGACCACCACCACCGTGGGGGGTGGAAAAGGTTTTATGCAGATTGATATGCATGGCATCCACCCCCAGATCACCAGGGCGGACCTTGCCAACAATGGCGTTAAAATTAGCCCCATCACAATAGAAATAACCGCCAATGCTGTGAACTGCCTCGGCTATCTCAATGACATCGCGCTCAAATAATCCGCAGGTATTGGGGTTTGTCAGCATAATTGCCGCCACATCGGGGCCAAGGGCATCTTTAAGGGCGTGCAAATCAACTCGGCCATCTTCTGTCGCGGGAATAGACTGAACCTTATAACCGCAGAGGGTTGCAGTTGCCGGATTAGTGCCATGAGCAGATTCCGGCGCCAGAACGATAGAACGATCCTCGCCGCGCTTGTCCAAAGCCGCTCTAATTGCCATTAGCCCACACAGCTCACCATGAGCACCTGCCTTGGGTGACATGGCAATGGCTGGCATTCCGGTTAAGGTTTTAAGCCAATGGGCAAGCCTGTCCATGACTTCCAGCGCACCCTGAACGGTGGACTTCGGCTGCAAGGGATGAATATCACCAAGACCGGGTAGGCGGGCCACTTTCTCATTAAGGCGCGGGTTATGTTTCATCGTGCAGGAGCCGAGCGGATACAGCCCCATGTCAATGGCGTAATTCATCCGGCTCAGGCGGGTATAATGGCGCATGGCTTCCGGCTCTGAAAGCCCGGCAAGACCAATCTCATTATCCCGCGTGATGCCACCCAAGCGGTTCTCAAAATCCTTGATTCCTTCCAGATCAACGCCGGTTCGTTCCGTATCGCCGATTTCATAGATAAGTAATTCCTGCTGTTCCAGTCCCATATTGCCGCTATGGGTGGTGATACTGCCAACAGCAAATTCTGATGCAGTCGTAATGTCAGTTTGACGTCCTTGTTTATTAAGCATTTACCAGCTCCCTCAGTTCGGTGACTAGCCGATCCATATCTTGCTCGGTCACGGTTTCGGTCACGGCCACCAGCATCTGGTTATTCATTTCCGCATTATCAGGATAGAGCCGGGACAAAGGAACGCCGCCCAATATTTGTTTGCTGGAAAGATTTTCGATTGTCTCTGTCGCATTTATGGGAAGTGAAACCGTAAATTCATTGAAGAAACTGTCATTCAGCACGTCAACCCCATCTATAGCGGCTAATTTATCAGCAAGCTGCACCGCTTTGGCATGATTGAGCCGAGCGAGATGGCGAAAGCCCTTTTCGCCCAGAAGTGTCATATGAATGGTAAAGGCCAGCGTGCATAATCCCGCATTGGTGCAGATATTACTGGTGGCTTTTTCCCGGCGGATATGCTGTTCCCTTGTGGACAGAGTTAGCACATACCCGCGTTTGCCATCCGCATCCACCGTCTCGCCACAAACCCGGCCCGGCATGGTGCGGACCAGTTTCTGACGGGTGGCAAGCAGGCCCACATATGGGCCGCCAAAACTCAGACCATTGCCAATACTCTGACCTTCACCTACTACAATGTCAGCTCCCATAGAACCGGGGGAGCGTACAGCACCAAGCGAGACAATTTCTGTCACGACTACTATCAGTAGGGCCTTACGCGCATGGAGGGCATCTGCCAATTTGCTGTAATCCTGTAAATTACCAAAAAAATCAGGGTTTTGAACCACAACACAGCTTGTTTCATCGTCAATCTGGTCGATCAGCTTATCTGCGTCATAGACATCAAGCGGATTAACCACGGCCACATCATCGGTAAATTTGGTAGCGGTTTTTACGACTTCCATATATTGGGGGTGCAAGGTTCCAGATAAAATGGCTTTTTTCTTGCGACTTGCCCGTCGTGCCATCAGCACCGCTTCACCGCAGGCCGTAGAACCGTCGTACATGGAGGCGTTTGATACATCCATCCCGGTAATCTGG
>JAJFIP010000109.1 GCA_021774875.1 Emcibacter sp. | reverse complement strand
TCGCCGGCCGTTTCCAGAACGTCCGCTTCCCTGGCCAGCCCTTTGGCGAGCCCCGATCGAATATTTGGCTCATCATCGATAATCAATATTCCAAAACCGTTGGAACTCATAGCTTCTCATTTGATAGTGGTAATAAAACGGTAAATGTTGTGCCCGTTGACCCGGTGCATAATTCAATCGTACCGGCGTGTTGACGTACAATCTTTTCACATAGAGCAAGTCCCATGCCGGTTCCATCATTGCGCGTAGTGAAATACGGGTCAAAGATTCTTTCTCGCAACTCAACAGGAATGCCATTACCTGTATCGCCGATATCGATTCGCAACCAATCTCCCTCTTGGTTCAGTCCGATTGACAATGTTCCTGAATCAGGCATTGCTTGAAGCGCGTTCAAAGCGAGATTGAGCAGCACTTGATCAATGTGAACAGAGTCTGCCATCGTGTTGGGAAGTTTCTCATCCGGTAAATTTACTTCGATTTTAATCTGCTGTTGTTCTGCCTGTGGTCTAATAAATCGCACCAGCTTGTTTATCAATGCAGATAAATCAACGGAAGAACGTCCCGGCTCTGACATTGATGCATAGTTGCGAAATCCTTCCAGAACAGAGGTCAAACGATTGATTTCGGTTCGTATGACTTCCAGCATTTCGTCGATCTCACTAGTAGAGGACTGTTCCATAAGCGCTTCATCAAGCAGTTGGACATGAAGTGACAAAGCACTTAAAGGATTCTTAATCTCATGCTGGAGACCTGTCGCCAGGGAGCCCAGTCCTGCATACCGTTCCATGCGTCGGAGCCTTTGCTCCATGAGAGCCTTCTCGGTTACATCACGTATGTAAATGACTGTTCCCAATTCTTCCTGTAATTCATTACGAAGTAAGCTGCAACCAGCACGGAGCGTTTGCTCGTGCCCCTGACTCTTAACAGTATAATCACAATCTCTGACTGGAGAATGATGCGCATTGACATGACTGCAAATCACACATAATAGAGTGTGTTCCGTTCCAACATCAGACAGCGGTCGCCCAGTCACAGCCCCCTCTAGCCCAAGCAGTTGGCTGCCCCGTGGATTGATACTTGTAATCACCTCATTGCGATCAGTCGTCAGTACCCCCTGGTCCATACTGGCTAAGACATCGCTCGCTAATACTTTCACTTCACGGAGAGAGCGTTCACTATTCAGATAAGCCCGCACCAACAGCACCAGAGCAATACCGGTCGCAATAATGTTCAGAATGAGCAAAATAGATAATTGGGACTGGAATCGCAGTTCTCCAGCCAGCTCTCGTGCTTCTGCCAGATCGGTGGTGTCCGGGAGATCTCGAATGATCTTTGCGACAATCTCCTGCTCATGTTGAAAGTCGGCAAGAATCCAAAGTGTAACGACTAAAGCCATCAGGCTCAGCAGTGCCAGTCCACCAATGGCCAGTTGAAATCCGCGACTGACTCGCGTCTCGTAGACATGAAACATTAGTTGGGCTCCCATCCCCTCCGATCAACTTTACCCCATCCCGACACCCTAGCGCCTTGGTTTCTGTGTGGGAATGTAAATGGGAGCTCTTCCAGAAGATTGAAGAACCGTCGCAGACCCAGCAACAAAAGTACGTCGCTTTATGCAGAAAAGTATTGTATTTAATTTTTAAAATATCTCAATCGATCAAAGACACGATTACGCCATCTGCAGATTATTGCAGATGACCTGCAAGTGATTGCACAAAACCTTTAATCAAAATTCTGTTTTTTGAAAGTTTGAATGAAAATATAACGGTCTCCGTGCTCACAACCGATAAAAAAGACGAACTCTACCTAGTCAGCAAATTCGTCAGGTAAAAACGGTACGTGACTTGCAAATAAGCACAGCCAGGCTGATCTGAGCGATGGAGTAATGTTAGCCTTTCAGGAAAAATAAGTTAGGGATCTTGAGGGAACGTCTGTAATGCATCAAAAAGATAATTATGGGGATCAATCATCTTTCACAATTTCCAAACATCGAAACGGAAGTTTACGATTACTTTTTTTACGAATGATTTCAGTTCCGTTTTTGCTGATGCTGGGATTATCAGCGATTCCTATGTCAAATAGTTGGGCGCAAGTACCAATTGCGAAACAAGATGCAACCGGACTTCATTCTCAGTTGCAGACACTGCAGACTCTACAAACACTGCAGAAGCAGATTGATGAACTGAAGGCTCAGCAGGCTCTCACAAATCAGTACATCAGCGCGCCACTCAGCACTGAAGATGAATACGACTCAGATTTACCTCCTTATATTAGTGGTGGCCCCTCGAATGGGCAAAATTACCCGACGGCTCGTCTGACAGGATTCTTTCAGGCAGATTCGGTTTGGTTTCATCAGGATTCCGGCAACATTCAGGCGGTCGGTGATATACAAGATGGTGCCGATTTTCGCCGTGCTCGATTGGCGGCAACAGGAGATGCCTGGGAGAACGTTGGATATATGCTTGAGATGGATTTTGCATTCCCCGGACGGCCCAGCTTTATGGATGTGTGGTTAGAAGTGCGCGAAGTCATGGGAAATAATACGGTGAGAATTGGACAATACCGGCAACCCTTTGGAATGGACGCACTAACCAGTGTGAAAGAACTCACATTTCTTGAACGGGCGTTACCGTTCGCTTTTACACCGTTCCGACAGATTGGTGCTATGATCTATGGTCATTCTGATGACGAACAAATGACCTGGGCGCTCTCCGGATTTCGTTTCCCAACAGATACGTATGGTGGAAATATTGGTGACAGCGGGGGCTATGGACTGGCCACACGTCTGACAAAATTGTTAATCGACAATGGTGATGGTAACGGGCTCTTTCATATCGGTGGGGGATACAGCTTCGGCAATCCGGCCAATAATCTACTCCGGTACCGGAATCAACCGGAAATATTTGTCTCGGAAACAGGGGGAGCGGCACAAGTTCCCGTGGGTGTCCCAACAGCGGTGCCTCCTTTTGTGGACACAGGTTTGATTCCTACTCAAAACTTTAATCTGTTTAGTGGGGAGTTGGCCTACGCTATCGGCTCATTCTATGCACAATCAGAAGTAACCTATTCCATCGTGCAACAGCGGAATAGTCAAACCAACTCGTTTTCTGGTGCATATGCTCAATTCGGCTATTTTCTGACGGGGGAATCGCGGGCTTATAACCGCAAGGGAGGCGTTTTTGGACGCGTTGTTCCCCTGGACACTTTCAATAAAGATGGTGGATGTGGTGCCTGGGAAGTTGCCGGTCGTTGGTCTTATATTGACCTCAACGACAAGAGTATCCAGGGGGGGCGCCTCACGGACCTCACGTTCGGTCTGAATTGGTATCTGAACCAGTTCACCAAATTTCAATTCAATTACATCCACGCATTCCTCCGCAGCAGTCCGGCTGTGAATGGACCTGTTGTCAACAACGGCAATGCGGATATTCTGGCAATTCGGGCTCAAGTTGATTTCTAAAGGCTTTACTTTCAATAAAGTATTCAGAAAATTAATAATAGGGTCTTGTGTGTTCTACCCGGCATGTAATTTATCATTGATAAAAATACATTTTAAA
>JAJFIP010000108.1 GCA_021774875.1 Emcibacter sp. | reverse complement strand
GATTCTTCTCGAAAGGAACGAACCATGGTACCTCTTCAAATCCTCGGCATTTTCTTGGCAATTGTGGTTCTTTATTTTCTGAGCTGTATCCGGATTTTACTTGAATACCAACGCGGAGTGGTGTTTCGGTTGGGACGTGTTTTGGCAAAGCCTAAAGGTCCGGGATTTATTCTGGTCTTCTGGCCCATCGATCATATGATACGTGTCAGTCTCAGAACTCACGTGCAGGACGTTCCCTCACAGGATGTGATTACTCGTGATAATGTTTCCGTCGAAGTGAATGCGGTCGTCTATTACCGAGTCATCGATCCGATGAAATCGATTCTGGATGTTGAAAACTACCAGTATGCCACCAGCCAGCTCTCTCAAACGACACTTCGAAGCATCGTCGGACAGGCGGAATTGGATGAACTGTTGGCTGAACGGGAAAAAGTGAATAAGCAACTCCAGGCAGCGATCGACCAACAGTCGGATCCTTGGGGTATCAAAGTCTCACTAGTGGAACTTAAGCACGTCGACCTGCCCGAGCACATGAAACGCGCCATGGCCAAGCAGGCTGAAAGTGAACGTGAACGCCGCGCTAAAATCATCCATGCCGAAGGTGAATTTCAGGCCTCTTCCCGCCTCCGCGACGCTGCAGAAGTCATTCATAATCATCCCATGGCCATGCAGATGCGGTTTCTGCAGACACTCGTGGAGATCGGCGTGGAAAACAATACTACCGTCATCTTCCCTATGCCAATCGATCTCCTCAGTTCGTTTAAAAAGGACTGATGTATTTCCCTTAACTGTATCAGATTTTGATATAGAATCACTCTTCTCTCCCAAGTCAATGACGAGTACGAACAATTGGCGAATGGTGAGACGATGCGGAATCAGGTGCACGTTTTGTAAACACATACATCCTTTTTGCCTACAATCACGATGCTAGGCTATAGACCACCAGAAATGTGTGGAAGTTCAATATAAGTAGCTGATTGGCACACGTTTTCCGGAAAGGGAATTGGGCGATTCCATGTTGGGTTCGAGAAGTATAATTAACGTTAATTAAAATTTGTTTTCAGTAAACGCTGGAAGATGTCTAACGCTCGGATTGATTCTTACCTGAATTGACTACCAAAAGCGCCCCGAAAGGCCAAAATGCTCAATTAAACTGCAAGCCTTCGTCATCACGAAATTTATAAAGGCCTTGGGATGTGTTTTCCTGGCAAATCTTCTTGTTCACAAGAAGCGTGCCAAACACTAAACCTCAGCTATCTCCGGATTAACTCTTGGCCAAGCACTCAGTCTGTTCAGACTCGGAAAGGTTAAGATATCAATGAGCTTGAATAGGATCTAATACCTTCACTCTACGCGGTCAACGAAAAATAACCCACTCACCGTTAAGGCCTTATCAACTCGCAACTAAAAATTACGCTTTGCCTATTTTAAACTTCAGCCTCGTAAGCGTGCGAATCGTATTTCCCCGTTTGCAGGATGCGACAATTGGATCTCTCTCTTTGCCAACCTCCCTATTTCGAACTTCGCTCTCGGTCACGAGGCTGCCTTACACTACATTTTCTCATCACTACCTTCTACCCTCCTTTCTCATAAACTTAAAGCATCGCCAGCTTGGTTGGAGAGGCCTTACCAGCGCCCCCGGCCTCATGCCTGCCTCTCTTTCTCCCTCCATTCATAATACGTATCCTGTTGGAAAAAAGATGGAAATATCGAGGAAGCCGATGACCGATTTTTAAAAATTCTTATACGGAGCCGCGCGTTTGTCTGCTCGTTAGGTGTTTCATAAAATTTTTCTGGATAAAATTACAAATCCCTCCCAATCGTTCGCGTCAATCGATCTTGTCCGTGACTGCACTAGCCTCTTTTCGGGGTTGATCGATTGGTTATTGAACCTTTGATGATTCCGTTCGGAATGATAGTGCTCCTCGTTGGAACCATTTATCGGATGCGTCGAGACTCCACTACTTTTGAAACGGATTGAAGAACTGTGCGCTACACGACTCAGAGGACTTTCGTGTCTTAATGTTGTGGTCCATTTTGCCTCGATCTGGCAAAGAAGTGGCCTACATCATAGCTGAAGTGATTGATGAACGACGGGCGTTGTGTTTGTGATCGCTTTCAATGGTTGATGATCTCGATTGAGCCGACTTGTATCATGATCTATCACACTCCGTCTTACCGGAAGCTGCCCCACTCAACCCGGTTGATTCGTTCTGCATCAGATTCGGGCTAGAGACTACGGATCGATTGTCCGGAACTCGGTATTTGGGCTGAACTTGAGAACGCACGCCAGACAGTCTGTTTTATTGATCAATAGCTTGTCGCCGATCACATCACTCGTGAAACAAAAGACCTGATGTTATCCTGATAAAAGTTATTACCCGGAGATTTTTTCCTTGGACTAATTTTGAATATTTTAAAGGAACTTTTCCTTCTTGATTGGTAAGATGGTGTTTAACGGATTCAGACTAATCGAAATAAGGAATATTAAGGATAAAAAGCTCAATCTATGAAATGAAAGCAAAGTAATATGAAAATTCCGTGTACTTATCTCTTGGGAAATGTGACAACGGAGGGCCACATCGTTGGTTTTGTTAATTCCACTTCGATGGATCCAAGAAAAAGTGGAATTTTAGCAATCATTCAGTCTCAGAAATTTCTTAATGCAGCACCGATTGATCTCGTTCGTATCAAAGATGATACAGATGAAAACAGTTATGAATGCAACAACCCCAAGACGACAAAAGAACGGATTGGGTGAACTTTGCCTGAGTCGACTCACATCCTCGTTTACATTGGCCTGCTTTTCCTCGCCAGCCAGATAGCTGGTCGCGTGGCTAAGTCGATTCGCTTTCCTCGCATCGTCGGTTACCTCGTTGTGGGCATCTTCCTTGGTCCATCACTGGTTGGGCTGTTGGACCAAAAACTTGTTGATCATCGGTTGATGCTAATTACGGACATTGCGCTGGCTATCATCGCCTTCTCAATTGGCGGGTCATTGCAAATCAAGGAGATCAAGCAATTGGGGCGGTCCATCTTTGTGATCACAATTGCGCAGGTAATGGGTGCAGTGATCATTGTTAGTTTGGCGTTATTGGCGTACGGCGAATTAAGCGGACTGAAAAACGCTGATGGTAATCCCAATCTGTTCCTTCCCATGGTGTTAATCGTAGCGGCTGTTTCCGCGGCTACTGCGCCAGCTGCCGTCATGGGAATCGTCCATGAATACCGTGCGCGTGGGCCGCTGACAACCGTTCTGCTAGGCGTGGTTGCGCTCGACGACGCCTTAACAATTCTTCTATATGCATTCGCCATGACCATGGCACAATCGATGATTGGCCTGTCGGCTGAGTTTAGTTGGCATAGCGCCATTCTTGGCCCGATGCAAGACATAGTCATCGCAATATTATTGGGAGGAATAGCCGGCTTTTTGCTACGTTTCGCAATTCGATGGTTCACCCAACAAACGAGCCTATTGGCTTTTGCCGTTGGTGCAATTCTGTTGACCAGCGGTTGCGCGACGACTATGCACTCGTCGCCACTGCTTGCCAACATGGTACTCGGATTCGTTATTGCGAACTTCACCGTGCACTCAGAAGACATTTTTTATCAACTTGAAAGAGTTGAGGAACCCATTTATGGTCTGTTCTTTGCGCTCGCGGGAGCACATTTGAACTTTTCGCTACTAATGATAGCCAGCGGGCTTGCGCCACTCATCACTTTAGCACGCTTCGGCGGCAAGTTGGTCGGCACCCAATTAGGAACGAGGGTCATCCGCGTACCAAAGTCCGTTCGTCGTTACCTTGGTATCTCATTATTGCCCCAGGCTGGCGTGACAATTGGTCTGATTTTGCATGCACGTGGGCAGTTGGCGGGCGGGATCGAACATCATGCTAACCCGTCTCAAGAAATGGCTGTCATTGATTATTTCGTAAATGCTGTGTTGGCATCGGTGGTGATTAACGCACTGCTAGCCCCCTTCTTACTTCGCTTTGCCTTGGTGCGTGCAGGTGAGGCCAATAATAACAAGCCCTATCGCGAAGGGAAATGAAGATGAGTTTGCTAGATCAAAAGGCCAGTAAGATTCGTATTGGCGAGGTCATTAAAGGACTCGGGCATCGTGATTTGCCCGTGGTGCTGGAGAACGCGTCAATCAAAGAGGTGATGTCCGCCATCGTGAACTGCCGACACAGCCGTATGTTGAATGTTGTAAATGATCGGGAGCAACTCGTAGGTACAATTTCTTTGGGTGCGCTGACCCGCCATGTTTTCGCCCAAGATCACGAACCAACCATTCACGCGCGTTCCTTGATCGGATTGCTTTCGCGAGAGACCGCGGGTGATATTATGCGAAAGCTGCCAATCTATGCGACCGCTGAAGAGGAAATCGGAGTGGTCACGCGCCGAATGCTTGAAGCGAATGTGAAGGAAATCCCAGTTGTCGACTCGGATAAGCAAGTCATCGCAGATATCACAATCGTCGATCTCCTCCAACATTTATTGGCTTTGGATGAGGGAAATTCGTGACGAATAGTGATCCTGATTGGCATCCGCAACGGGAGCGAGTTTCATGAAGTGATACATGGTTCAAGATTCTTGTAAAACGACTATTTCCGCTGGCACTTTATTTTGGGCAAGATGCGATTGTGTCCGATTAGCAGTGAAACGAATCCAAAGCAGACCACACGAAACATTTATCGAATTTCTGCCACAACAAGTTAAGGAGTATTGTAGCCTACAAGAGAATCAATTATACCATCTCATGTCGTCTAACGCTTTCTACTTCATCCAATTTTCAATACAAAAATTCGAATCCCTTCAACAGAAAGACGACGGCATATAAGGAATACGAAACAGTATGTGGAACAAAATGAAATGAACACACAACAGCTGATAGACACAGCGAAAGCGATGGTTGCTGACGACAAGGGCCTCTTGGCGATGGATGAAAGCACTCCTACCTGCGACAAACGATTTGCCAAGCTGGGAATTCCTCAGAACGAGGAGACCCGGCTCATCTATCGTGAAATGATTGTGAGCACGCCCGGTCTCAGCGAGAGTATCAGCGGGGCGATTCTCTACGATGAGACAGTCCGTCAGCAGAAGAACGATGGTACTTCCTTTGTGAAAGCCCTTTCCGATACGGGAATCATTCCCGGAATCAAAGTCGATACGGGTGCTAAGGAGATGGCCACTCATCCGGGAGAAAAAATTACGGAAGGTCTGGATGGCTTACGAGAGCGACTGGCAGAATACGTCCAGATGGGAGCCCGTTTTGCCAAGTGGCGTGCAGTGATTACGATTGGTGAGGGCATTCCCAGCCGGGGTTGTATCGAGGCCAACGCACAGGTATTAGCGCGTTATGCGGCATTGTGCCAGGAAGCCAGCCTAGTCCCCATCGTTGAGCCAGAAGTGCTTATGGATGGCGACCATACCCTCGAACGCTGTTATGAGGTCACCGAGGAAACGCTGCGAACGGTCTTCGACCAACTTTACAGACAACGCGTGGTGCTGGAAGGCATCATCCTGAAACCGAATATGGTGCTTCCGGGATTGATTTGCTCTCAGCAGAACTCAGTGGATGAGGTAGCCGATGCCACGGTAGCGTGTTTCTTACGTGCCGTCCCCGCTGCGGTTCCAGGAGTTACTTTCTTGTCCGGTGGTCAATCCAGCGAACTGGCTTCGGCACGTTTGAATGCCATGAATGTCAAATTCAAGTCACAAGTTCCCTGGGAGTTGGCGTTTTCATTTGCCCGCGCAATCCAGCAACCGGCAATGGGAATTTGGGGAGGCAATTCTGCCAACAATGTGGCGGCACAGAAAGCTTTGTATCATCGCGCCAAATGCAACCGAGATGCACGCCGTGGCGAATACAATACTGCGATGGAAGGGACATGAGCATGACAAAAACAAGTTTCCCTCAACTCAGGCTATCTACGACAGAAAATGAATAACTTCTTTCCTGATCTGAGTTCGTCTATTCTTATTCTGCACAAATCCGGACGGCACTGTCAGACTCTCTACTTCTGAAATCAAATACTAAAATCTCAGTTTTAAAATATTGTCCTAGTAACGGCTGCGAACCGGATAATCTCTTTGACGTGATTAACGACCAATGACTCTTAAGCACAACAATTGTTCGCGACCCTCTCTATTGACAGACAGTTTCAGTATAGTACGATTTTCATCTCTTGAAGCATCTGAAGTCCCTGAGGCATCATATGTGCAATATTTCCGTTGGATAACAAGCTAGATGGACCAAAGGCATCGTGACGGCGGTGGAACCACGACCAAATGAGGACAATCTTTCGCGATAGAACCAAATTGATCCTGTCGTGCATGTTCATAGCAATCTTCGGCGTGAGCCTACTTCGGTCTCCTTATCCACAGCACCTGTTTTTGCAGCACATTCCGACTGCGATTGCGTTAGTTACAATTACGATGTGGGATCGGCGATGGCCAATTGGTCGAGGCGCTTTTGGGTGTCTTGTAGGAATGCTCGTTCTTCACGTTATCGGCGCTCGGTATACATATTCTTTCGTTCCCTATGACACATGGGGTCAGACAGTGGCTGGCTATCGGCTATCGGTGGTCTTTGACCTAGAGAGAAATCACTATGATCGACTGGTTCATCTGTTTTTCGGCCTGTTGATGATTTGGCCGATCCGTGAGTTTCTGGAGAGTTATCAAACGTATTCTCGTCGCAGTGCTCTCGTTACCGCCGTACTAGTGGTCATGTCCGCCAGCCTGATGTACGAAATAGTGGAGTGGCTAGTTGCGATTGTTTTCTCGCCAGAGGACGCGGAAGCGTACAACGGTCAGCAAGGAGACTTCTGGGATGCTCAAAAGGATATGGCACTAGCCCTGGTTGGTGCAATTGTGGCCAGCGTTTGTCAATGGAAATTCAAGTGATATCGGCGGGGGCCATCTCTAACAACTTTTTGTAGCTGATGGGCCGCGCCAGACTGCCCCACAACTGAAAACAAAATAAGATCTAAAAATGACTGAAGCCGATGGGAGGACTGCGAGGATTCTTGCGTAGCGATATACTGTATTAGCAAATCAATCATTTATCGCACCAGGGAGCAAGTTCATTGAGGCACTGGGCGAGAGAAGTACATAGAGGCGAGTTAGTTTTCTGACGCTCCGTTACGGACTGTCTGTCAACTTTAGATGCGTCGCCTTCAATGGTATACCGTCCGCCACCTTGTCAGTCGGGTGCAGAACCACAACGTCTCCCGGAGAGAGTCCTGCTGTGATTTCAGTTTCGAGACCGTTTGTTTTTCCGATTGTGACCTGTTGAAGCCATGCTTTGCCGTTGACAATGCGGTAGGCATGCCAGGAGCGGTCCTGTCGAAAGAGGACACCGGTTGGAACTTTGATAACGTTATCTGCTGTGGCAACCACAATTCGCGCGTCGATGCGGAAGCCATCGCCGACCGATTCCCGAGATTCGAAGGGGTCGCGGAAGTCTGCAATAATATTGACTCGCTTTTCTTCGACGCCAAGTGCGGATACTTTAAGAAAGGCGGCCGGTTCAACGACTCTGACGATACCTTTCAGAGTGCCATCGCCTCCCCAGTGATCGACGTGCACTGTGGCGCCCGGTTTGATACGAACGGATTCGGTCGACAGGACATCAATTTCCATCTCCAGGTCACGCGGGTCTCCTACTTCCATGATTCGTGTTCCAGGCTCAACAACCCCCGCATCTTCGGTGAACACGCGCAAAACGTGGCCTTCGACCGGTGAGACGAGCGTAAACGTCGATACAGACTCGCTGCTATTGAGATCTTTCTGCGTTTGGACTAGCGCGGCCCGCGCGAGTTCGCATTCGAAATCGGCAACCCGGACGGCAAAGTCGGCCGAACGTAAATCGGCCTCGGCCATGTGAAACTGATGTTCTGTTTGATCATATTCGCTGCGCGATATGGTTTGTTTCTCCAGCAGAACTCGGTTGCGGTCATAATCATGTTTCGCCAGTTCGAGTTCCTCTTTTGACCGTTTGCGTCGTGCTGAGGCCACTTCACAGGCCGCTTCGGCTGCTCGGATACTGGCTTCGGCTTCGGCCTTGGAGCGCGCGTCGAGGGGCTCTGGATGGCGGGGTTCGATTCGAACCAGCACGGTCTTACCCTGACTGACAACATCGCCTGCATGCAATTCGACACGCAGCATGTTTCCCGTAACCGGTGAGGTAACAATGTATTTTTCACGAATGCGTGTTTCACCATCGTCGTCCACGGTGATATCAAATGAACCACGTGCCACGATGACCGCGTCCACTTCAATGGGCACCGGCCAAAAGCCGTACACAAGTAGCCCGGCCGCTCCTGCGACTACAACGATCAGCGGAAGCCTGCGCCAGAATTTTTTCATTATTCTTTCACCTTCAAAACGGAGATCAGATCAAGCCTGTCCAGCATTCGTCGTACAAATAGCGACGAGACGATTGCACTGACGATCATGACGACGACGGCGTAAGCCAAAGTCGCCCGAGTTAGCACCAGTGGGAAGCGATGCGTTTCGGTGTCGAGTGCGAGCGTCGCAAACCAGGCAAATACACAGCCAATCGGTAACCCAATGGGAATCGCGGCGATTGTAATCACGGCCAACTCGCCCAGCAGAACGGTCGAGACTTCCCAGCGTTTAAAACCCATCACACGCAGCGTGGCCAGATCACGACTGCGTTCGGCCAGTGTCATCAGCGCACAGTTATAGATCACGCCAAACGCAATGATGAACGCAAATGTCGCGTTGATTATTCTCATTGGTCGTAAGTTTTCCGCGATTGTCTCGTTGAAATTCTGAATTGCCGCTTCCTTGACGGTGATTCCCGCAAGCGCGGGCGTTTTCTTCAGCGTAGCATACAGTTCCGACATCCGCTCCGGGTCGGCTCGCACAAAAGCACCAGAATAGCGTTCGCCCTCGGCCAGCAATCGATGTAATTCGTGTAGATTCAGATAGGCCCCTGGATCTGTGTAATCAGGAAATATCGCTACGACACGTATCGCGTGGTGGTCTCGGCGGCCTTCCATCAGCTCCACCGTCACTTCGTCTCCGATATTCAGATTCAACACTTCAGCCAGCTTTTTCGAGATCGTGACTCCGGTTCCAGCCAGATCGATGTCGATCTCGTTTTTGTCGAGCACTCGAAACAGCCGGGGATGCTCTTTGAGTGCCATCAGGCTCA
>JAJFIP010000107.1 GCA_021774875.1 Emcibacter sp. | reverse complement strand
TCAGTGCGGCGATCAGACTGGCTGTGACTGCCAGGAGAAGACCTTCCTGAATCAAACTAATCACAATCGCTCGGCGCATAAAACCGATTGTCTGCAAAGTCGACAACTCTTTCGTGCGTCCAACGACTGCTCCATAAAGCGTATTTAAACCCGCAAACACACCTGCGCCTGATACCAGAAAAACAACTAACCACGCCAACATGCGAATGGGGCCGTAATCTTTTTTGAGGCCCTGATAATAATTAATCTCTTGGATCGACTGTAGTTCAAGATCCAGACGTTCTTTACAAAACATGTTCAGGTCCGGGTAATTCGATGGTGAGTTCAAAGTGATTGCAACCACACTCAAATCCTGCCGTTTCATTGCTTGCTGTAATTCATCTAAGCGACACCAGATTTCTGATTCGAATGCCGAACCAGCGGCGGAAAAAATTCCACTGATTTTCCAGGTTCGACCTTCCAGAATCAACTCCTTGCCGATCGATAGTTGATTGTCGGAAGCATCTAATTTTGTCGCCACCAATTGTCCTATGAGTATCTCTCCTGGTCCTGGCCAAGTTCCTGTTTCTAATTCCACTTGTCTGCGAACCAATAGCGCCGACTGAGTCACGCCGCGTACTAGCCCCATTTCTGATTCCTGTTGTCCGGGGATCTCAATCTGGGTGCCAAGATAGAGTTCCGGCGAGACATATTTGCGATTGTGAAATGTTTTAATGCCTTCGACACTGGCTGACACCAGCTCGTTGGTACGCATGGGAATGGACGAGTATTCCAAATTTTCTCCCATGCCGAGAGAAAATAGTAAGGCTACATTGGGATCACCGCTGACGGTTAGCGAGTGCTCTAAACCGCGAATAAAACCGATGACCACAAATACCAGTACCACGACTGTGGTTAAACCTGTCAGGGTTAACAGGGTGCGCATCGGTCGCCGAAATAAATTGCGAACACCATATTCCCAGGGAATTAATGAGAAACGAAACATAAAACTTCATTCTGAGTGAGCAGTCGATTGCCGGCTGATTACGCGAAATTATGCGCAGGCCGGAACGAAACTGTGATCGAGCAAATGGTAGAGCGTCGAAAACTCAGAAATGAATCAGCATTGAAACGACATCTGCAGGCAACGGATCTCGCGCCCGGAATGTCTGTCAGGATCAATGGGAATTTCACCATGCTGCTGGTTTAAGCTGACGAGTTGATACTGCGCGTCTTGGAATGAGGGTTTCCCCCAAACAAGACTCAGTAATGCGAGGTCAATGAGGCTGGAGTTTTCAAAAATTGCGCCAGTACAGAGACACTGACAGCAGTCAGAAGATGTAGGCTGGGGGATCAGAGGATTGTTATTCGACTCTGTACGGCAATGACTACAGCAGGAACTCACTGCTGACTCTGCACCTTCTACGTTTTCCTGCATGCAATTAAAGGGGCAAGCAAGAATCAACGTTGACAACAAAAGGGAGAGCAATTTGGCAATCATAATTAACCTTAGTCAAATAAACCAAAGTCCATCCTAGTTTGTGCCGTACCAGATGACAATATCATTTTTGGGATTTTCTACAGACACAAAAGCGATTCATTTATTAAATGTGTTAGTTGAAAAGAATATCAACTTAGAAAAAAATGAACTATTTCAGGGTTTCGAAACAGAATTCTAATGGATTTATGGTTGGGAATTCTTAAATTTCAATTCTGGGAAGCGCTGCTGATCGAATTCGCGAATTCGAATCCAGTGGTCGGTGAAGGAGAGATTGTCGTGCACGTTGACGGCGGGCATATGGCATTTCAGGCACTGGCTATCCATGGCTTCCTTTGAGCAGACAGGCACATGCCCTTCGAGTTGGCTATGGCAATTGAGACAGATCTGCCGATAATATTCGAGGTCTCTGCTTGCCTGCTCATGAGGATCATGGCAAGTCGTGCAATCAAACCGTGACGATTTTCCAGCAGGCAGTTTGAGTTCTCCTTGTTTGATAAAACAAGGGCTTTGCGAAATGCCGATGGGGGCAAAACGAATGAGTAATTCATTATCGGGATGGATTTCGTCGGGCTCCAGTTGGTCAGAACGTCGATGGCATTCGCCGCAGCGGTTGATCGATTCCAAGGGAGTTAATTGATTCCATTTTGTGAGCTTTAAATCTTTCTCTCCCTGTTCCACTGCTTTGATGTGCGCTTCTCCATTCAAATGGCAGCGTGTGCAAGAGACTCCGGCGATCATTTGGGGTGTCTGGATTTCTCCAGGCTTATTTCCTAGATAAGATGTATGGCAGCCGAAGCAGCCCATTGTTTTTTCATGAGAAAGCACTTCTCCTAACGATTCGATGCCGGCTGTGTTCTGTGCTAATTCCTGAAGTCCAAGTGTGATACCCAATTTGTCAGATGGATGCCAGGAAACGATATGTTGTAATAGCTCCGATTTTCCTGCTTCATTTTTGAAAAGTGAAACGGGAGTCAGGGCATGGAGCCCAGAACCAAAGATCCATTCAATGCGGACAGGATTTGGATAAACGTCACATGCAACCCATAGGGCACCCTCCTTTTCGTAAAAGCGATATGTGTACCCATTCTCTTTCAATGTGACTTCTTTACCGACAAATTTATCTAAAACGTCAGCATCCGTGGCTTTCCTGAGAGTTCTAAGGTGCGGTGCTCCTTCAAATTGATGGCAGACTTTTTCATGGCACTCACAACACCAGCGTTCAGTCATGATCCAGGTCAGAAATAAAAACCAGCAATCCAGAAGTCGCGGCGTTGGTTGCCAGGCAGTGTTGGCGGCCATTAAAGTGAATATGACAATGAAAAATGCGTTCCAGTTGAGTTTTGCTTCATTTCGTTTCAATAACAGGTATAAGAGTAAGCCCACCGCGACAATTTTTAGAATCATTAATCCCGAAAATCCTGCCAATTGAAAGGCGAGATAAAACGGGAGACCTCCTAACCAGTCTGCTTCAGCGCGATTGCTTCCTGCTGTTAAAATAGGGCCAGGAGGAGCCAAGTCAGACATGACTACTCTTCCGCGACTCAATTGTCACCAAATTTCTGGAGTAGAGATGGGAGTCAGAGCAAAGCTTACTGTAATAATCAACAGCAAAAATCTGCGCAGTCGCCAGTCAATCGTCGATAAGTCCTGTTCAGTCATGCAGCGCTGTATTATGGTTTCAAAATAAGAAAAACAGAGAGATACGAACAAAATAATAACGTGCTGTATTGTTAATTATAGAGTTGAGATGAGGGGTTGAATATGGTTGTTTTGATTTGCCAGTTGAGAATTATCAATATGTGCTCTTAAAAACCACAAGAGCGTTCTAAACGTTCTCCAAAACATGCAATCACATTTACTGTACCAGAAAAGACGAGTATTGTGAACAAACTGATCGGTAATGGTGCTCGGCCAGCTTCGAAAGAGTTTTAAGACTGAGCAAAAGTCATCACATCTGGATGAACCAGGCTCAAGCGAAATGGGGCATTCATTAATGGCTCTCGTTTTGGCGTCTGTCTTATACTGGTGACTGGGCTTGGTAGGGACGGGAGCACCAACAGCTTTTTGCCTTTGCTGAAGTGTTACGAGTTATTCTCTGGTAACTTCTGGTTGTGAAAAAATCAGGTTATGTGTTTCCCCAATGCCTTCTTTGGGAAAGTGTGGTGAAACGGGCCCGCTTATTGAGTGTCCTGCCCAGGCCAGTACGGACTGACTGTTCTAGAATTGTTGAGCAAGTCTGTTAACTTTCGAACCACCTCTGGATGTTGGGCTGCGAGATCTATTGTTTCTCTTGGATCATTTGAAAGGTCATAAATCT
Source organism: Emcibacter sp. (assembly GCA_021774875.1). Classification (GTDB taxonomy): domain Bacteria; phylum Pseudomonadota; class Alphaproteobacteria; order Sphingomonadales; family Emcibacteraceae; genus Paremcibacter. Next base: position 201 of record JAJFIP010000107.1, on the reverse strand, counting down.
TTAACGGCTCTTTGAGACCGAAGCGAATTCCCTTCCACTGATCCTTACGGATAGCCTGATGAAACGGATAGTGAAATTCCCAGTAAATATAATCCAGTGGTTTCTGCTGTTTGCCCATCAAAGTCGGTCCGACACTCACTCCATCTGAATCAGGGGTATCCGTAACGCCAGCCAGAGCAGAGACCGTTGCCAAAATGTCGG
>JAJFIP010000106.1 GCA_021774875.1 Emcibacter sp. | reverse complement strand
CGCTTGCACGTCCATCCTTGAACCTCCCAGCTACAGAAAACCGGTCAAACGATTGATGTTATACTCTAAAATCGCTTTGGCTTAAAAGACCAATCGTTCAGGCGCTGTAGTACTAGGTTGGCTTCCAATCCTCGTGGCGCTGTTCCGTAAATTTTAATAACGTCATTAATCAGGTCTGCTAGAATATTAGGATGAGCTTCATTGATGCCCTCTAATGAAACTGAATCTGGCTCACAAGCACTTAATCAGGTAGTAATGATCACGGATTTCTTTTTGGGGTGCTGATCAATTGCTGCTTGAATAAGACCGATGGAATTTAAATTGCTTCTTGTAGGTTCGGCTAGTAGACTGATTTCAAACAGGCCTTTGGACGCTTGGCCAGGGTTTGATTTTTTGTGTCCCCACAGGAAGAAAAGGTCGACAGATCTTCTAGCGTATTGAGTATCTCTACTAATCATTTCATGTTTTTTTCGAGATTGAATTCCGATATTCATTCTTTACCATGGGAGAAATCAGTTTTGTAATTCAGTTTCGGGATGCGGTTAATGCAGGCGTTTGAGACTTAGTTAAATCTAAGTGCCATTCATAGATGAGACCTATGTAGGAAATCAAGGGTCGCTTGCATAATAAAAACTTCAATACACTAGTCTCGCTTCAAACAGTTTCGTAAACGATTTTTGCAAATTTTGGCTTACGGCATCCACGAGGTCATCAACCTCATCCCTGAGTTCGTCAAGTCCTTCGCGCGTGGCGTGACCGGGTTCGAATACTTTACGCGACTCATCTGGAACCAACATTTCCGTACATAGCAATGGATTGGCCTTGAGGCTATCAAGATAAGTTTTGAGACGAGCCAGCAATGCAACTTCACCGCCAGGAAATGTTGTTAATTGTGGCTCAGGCATGTTGTAACCAATTGCAGCCAAATCATAGCTACTCAAGCTTATACTGTCGCTATCGTACTTCAACGATTTCATAAGCCGAATGACTTTGCATAAGCCACCGACTGTGCGTTTATTACATATCATGATGCAATAGTTATGAAAGAACGGCATATTTTTCACGCGTTCACCCAACTTGATGTCGAGGACTTGTATTGCCCGAAAACGCTTTGCTTGCATCTTTGCATACTGATTCGTGTCGTACCAATTAGCTGGAACAATGTCGATCTTTCGACTCAAGGAACCCCCTGAAATGCTAATGGACTTCGATCCGCTGCTGTCCACCTTGGCCTTCGGGAATGCCGACTCCAGGCAATCACAACTTATTGATCGAATTTCATTAAGATCGTCAAATGGATTTCCTTCGTACGGATGGGTTGGTTTTTGTGGCGGTTCTAGTGTCCAAAATCGCTGGGTTATTGCAAGCAGATCGATGTCGCTGTAAGACTTGATATGAGTATCGTTTGTCACAGAACCTTGATACTCGAAATCACAAGACGCGTTTTTAGCAAGAAGCGTTCGATCAAGCTGATTCTTCACACGATTTCCTTGCTCATACGTAATCTCAGTGTAGCGTGGATCAATTCGCGCCATCGCTCCGACGGTGTAGCGAATTGCTGAGCCTTCTTTACCAAGTTGGTTGTAAACCTCGTAAATCGGTGATGCTTGATAGTATTGATTTTCGACAGTCGCTTGGCCGAACCTGGTGGATTTCGCCTTGATTTCCACAGGAGCCGTACGGCGAGCAATCAGGTCTTGCAGACGATGGTCGTAGTCCAGTTCAAATCCTCTCATTAATTAATCTCCGTTTTCTAGAACTCGTTTCCATGTCATCGTGCCGCATGTACGGCGCTGGTAATCATTGAAGTAGGTGGCATCGGCTGAATCAAGGTTTGACGAAATCACTAATTGGCATGTTCCACTGTGAATGCGTAACTCTTCGGCTGTCCCTTTTGGTTCGTTGGTGTATCCATAAATGACGCGAAACCCGTGACCTGCGTCACGCTCTAAAGATGCCATTGCGCTGCGTGATCGCGATCCATCTGTCTCCAAACTGATGGCTATTCGCGACCATGTCTGTTCTATTCGTGCCTCCCCTTTCCACTCATGCATCACCTCATCGACTCCAACTGAATTTCCCGTCACATACCATGTGCCTGCCAAATTAGGAATTGCAACTAACTGTGAGATACCAGGCATACGCCAGGCGTAGTGATCGAAGAAGTAGTACAGCAAGCCGAAAAGAGCGACAGACCCAATACTGACTATCACACCGAAATACCCAGCTACCTGTTTTGTTATCGCTATAGCGCTGATAGCCATCAATGATATCCAGAATATATAGTGTTCACGTGGGCAGCCACGCATCGAATATGTATGCATCATGTTTTTCCGATTGTATGCGTATATTTGGCCGGATGCCGACTGGCATCACGACCACAGAAATTACGACAGATGCAGTTTGCAAGTTAAAGCCGACCTAATCTCGAAAAATACTCACAAGAGAGGGGATACTGAGCCCTATGCAGTATAAAACCACTTGCAAACGTGCTTTTATCTCGATATTATTTCATTGAATACGAAATATGTCAATACTTTTTACGTGTAAGCGAGATAAAATCGAGGAAAACATGCTTATAGACTTCTCTGTTGCGAATTTCAGGTCATTTGGCGAGGAACAATCACTGAGCATGATTGCTGGTGGGAAATTCAAAGACCATGAACACCACTGTGTCTCCATGCCTCGTACGGAAAAGCAGATACTGAAGACGAGCGTAATTTATGGAGCAAATGCAGCCGGTAAATCCAACTTAGTGAAAGCGATAGATTTCGTGCGTGACTTGGTGGTTTTTGACGTTGATCCAGCTAAGCGTATCGCTGTAAATCAGTTTCGGTTCACAGACACTGCGGACCAAGTTGCATCGTTCGACATTCGATTCTTAGCCGAAGGTAGGATCTACCAATACGGTTTTGACTTAAATATTAGCGGCATAGTGGCTGAGTGGTTAGTTGCTACAAACGATAGCAATCGAGAAGTCGAAATCTTTAACCGTGTGGGACAAGAGATTTCGCTGGGCAATCTCAAGTCATTTTCTGATGATGGCAGTACCTCAGCCAGCGCATTAATTGCTCTCAAACAACTCGGTGCCCGGCCTAACCAATTACTGCTCAACAAGGTTGTTGACTTGGCCCCTGAGAAACGCGGTTCCTTACTTCATTCGGCTTGCTGGTGGTTCACGGCCTGTCTCACTGTGATCGAACCGAGTTCACATTTCGGTTCGTTACTAACACTACTAGATTCGAATAAGGAGTTTAGTGAGTTTGCAGAGCAATTCTTAGAGACCATCGGCACCGGCATCGATGCGCTCAATGTTGAGCAGGTAGAGATTGATACAGATCAAATGCCCAAAGAAATCGTCGAAGGACTGCAGCAAGTTGGAGATTCAGAGGCTGTGTTCTCACTGGGCCCCGGAAGTGACATGCGGCTTGACACATCGGATTCAAAAAAAATGGTGCGTCGCAACCTAATGTCTGGACATCGCATTGGTGCTAAAGACTATACTCTTTCATTCTCTGACGAGTCAGATGGCACGCAACGATTTATGAACTTACTCCCGGCACTGTTCTATCTGAGCAACACCTGCCATGTGTTCGTTATTGACGAGCTTGACAGAAGCCTACACCCGTTACTCTCCTACCAGCTGCTTAAGTTCTTTACTGAAGCTTGTCCTGGATCAGGCCAGCAAATGATCGTAACTACTCATGAGACGCATTTGCTGGATCAGGACTTACTTCGTCGAGACGAAATTTGGTTTGTTGAAAAGGACGACGCGCAGCAGTCAAAGTTGACATCACTCGCAAATATGAACATTCGCAAGGATATGCGCATAGAGAAGGGCTATCTGCACGGTAGATTCGGTGGAGTACCTTTTATCGGTAATACGGATCGCCTCATGGAATTCCTTCGTTGTGAGGTTGGTGAATCATAAATGCGACGAGCACGCCCATTAGATAGGAATACAGATCCTGTTAGAGACACAAAATTAGTGGTGATAGCATCCGAAGATCGTTACGCTGTCCGGCAGTACTTCGAATTCTTTCGTTCACATCGAATACAGTTCAAGTGTCTCGAAACAATCGATGGAAAGTCAGCACCGGAGCACGTATTGCAGCGACTGAACGATTACATCGAAGAGTTTGATATCGGTGAGGAGGATGAGTTCTGGCTCGTGACCGATACAGACCACTGGATTGAGCCCGGGCACATTCAAGGTTTCATCAGTGCGATTCGCCAATGTCGAGATAAGGGCATCAAAGTTGCTGTCAGTAGACCTTGTTTTGAGTTTTGGCTCCTGCTACATTTCGAGGAATTCTCGACAAGTTCCAACCTAACTTGCCGGGAGGTGATTGAGTTACTAAAACGTGTCGATTGCGGCTATAACAAGAACAAAGTATACAACCTTGCAATCACCGAAGATGCTGTAAGCAACGCCATTTCGCGATCCAAAGCTAATGCTAACAGTAGAAGTGGAGAGATTCCCCAAAAAACAGAAACACATATGCATCTAATTCTTGATGAAATGTTAACAGACGGTCTAATAACAATTGCTCAAAGCAGTTCTTCATAACCTAAATCACTTCGCCTGACTACATAGCATTGTGACATTACTCGACCTCATCGAAATTTCGATTACTAAGTGATTCAATGCATAGAATAAGAGCAAAGGGGAATACGTGGATATTAAAGCCTACTCGATTACTTTGCGGCAGAGTCAGGCGCCTAGTAGGGGCATGTCCGCACCAGAAGGCTTGGATGCAACATAGCCGAGATTAGTTTGATTGTTGTTTCTCGGTTCTTTCATAGATCTGGAGGTGTTTGGCTAGTTGCAGCTGACAAAATTAAAGAATTTTTGTGATTTCCTTGCTTGGCAGCATTCTTGAAGCTAATTCGAACTACTGTATCCCACGATCTCTCAAGAGTTCTGGCCAGATGCCGTGTCCAAACTTCGAAGAAGAAACTTTCTTGGCATGACTACATTCTTGAATAAAGATCTTCCACTGCTGTTTTAAGTTAAATGGTTCTACCTTTTTTTCAGATAGAAGGTTCAGAACTTGGCGGCATAGTTGGATTTGTCATATCGAACGCAGAATGTGATAAAACTGGATATTGGCATTAAAGTAAATCAGGATTACTTGCAAACGCTTAATATTGCGACGGTATGGCTATTGCATGGAGGCATCGTTACACCAAGCTACGAGAA
>JAJFIP010000105.1 GCA_021774875.1 Emcibacter sp. | reverse complement strand
AACCATACAAATATGGGCTTCAAAAAAGATATATTGCCCAAAGTGTTGTTTAATAAGATCACAAAATTTTACCAGCAAAACCGTAAGGAGCAAATCACGGAAACGGGAGCCACGGGCTTTATTGAGGGCAATAATATAAGTGAAACAGGCAGCAGCATGGTGGAATTAACCCAGTCACTGCGGGATGAAATTCATAACAGTCTTAAGACCGACCTTGAGCTATGGAGTGGCATAAAGCTCAAATCAACATTTGTCTACGGTATACGCATATATCACAATGGGGCCACGCTAAAGGAGCATCGGGACCGCATTGATTCCCATATCGTCAGCGCTATCATCAATGTGGATCAGGAAATCAATGAGGATTGGCCACTTACCATCGAAGACAATTATTACCGCCAGCACGAGGTTTATTTAAAGCCCGGCGAAGTCCTATTCTATGAAGGAGCCCGGCTAATGCATGGACGTCCCAAACCCCTGGATGGCGCAAGCTTCGCTAATATCTTTTGTCACTTTAAGCCTGAAAGTTGATGTTACCTAGCATTAAGGTAATAAATTCAATGCTTTTATTATTAATAACTACAAGTTAGAGTACCAATGGATAGCTCAGTCTGGATATTTTTCGCAGTAAAAACATTCAGCAGAAGGGTTCTTTATAATGAATTCCAAAATGTCCCCAGAAGTGAAAGGATTTTTTGATCCTGCAACATATACAATTTCCTATGTAGTTTCAGACCCTGAGAGCCTGAAGTGCGCCATCATAGATCCTGTACTTGATTTTGATATGGCATCCGGGCGTAGTAGTCACGATTCTGCCAATCACCTTTTGGACTATGTGAAGGATAGAAATCTTGATCTTGAATGGATATTAGAGACCCATGTCCATGCGGATCACCTGTCCTCAGCACCCTATATTCAAAAGAATCTGGGTGGAAAAATTGCCATTGGAAAAAACGTTACGCAAATCCAAAACACTTTTGGACTGCTATTCAATGAAAAAGATTGTTTTCTACGAGACGGAAGTCAGTTTGATCATCTGTTTGATGATGAAGAAGTTCTCCATATAGGTAATATCACCTGTCAGGTCATGTTCACAGCGGGCCACACCCCGGCCTGCGTTACATATATATGCGGTGATGCAGCTTTTGTTGGTGATACATTATTTATGCCAGACTATGGCACCGCACGTTGCGATTTTCCCGGCGGCGATGCCAAACAACTATATCACTCCATAGAGAAAATTTTCGGCCTGCCCGATGATACCCGCCTGTTTATGTGCCACGATTATGCACCGAACGGTCGGGACTACGCATGGCAAAGCACTATCAAAGAAGAAAAAGAGCATAATATTCATATCAATAAGAAAGTTTCCGAGGATGGGTTTGTCCAACTCCGTGAAATGCGAGATAAAAATCTGACTTTGCCAGAGTTAATCATTCCTTCTATTCAGGTCAATATGAGGGCTGGGCAAATGCCAGAACCCGAAGACAATGGCAAAATTTATCTTAAAGTTCCCTATAATATTCTTTAATAATATATCTCCACAATAAGGCTTTTAGAAATTGCTGTCACTTAGGTGCCAAAAACACCGGCTTTTCTGAATTGTTCCATCTGATCTTCGCTAAAGCCAAATTCTGTGGTTAAAAGTGCATTATGATCGCCCACCGCGCAGCCCTTGAAGTGAAACTCTGGTGGGCTTTCTGACATTTTTATGGCACAGCCAACCTGAGCTATGCCGTCAACTTCCACTGTCATATCACGGCTTATCAACTGTTCATTCTTACAAGCCTCGGACAACGTCAGTACAGGTTCAACACAGGCATCTGCATCCTTGAATAGCGCCAGACATTCTGCATATGTTTTAGTTTTGATAATTTCCGCAATCTGGCGTTTAAATTCCACTTGTGCCCCTTGATCAGGAGAAAATGCCAGCTCAATAAGGCCCGGCTTGTCAAGAGCGGCACACAAGGCCTGTCTGAATTTAGGCTCCAGTGATCCGACCGAAAAATAACGCCCGTCACTGGTTTCATAATAGTCATAAAATTGGCCACCATTTAGCACTTCCTGCTCAGGTCCACTATCAATGTCCGCCCCCAGACAACTTGATGCTGAGATGGCGTTAAGGGTAAAGGCGGCATCTGTCATGCCAATGTCAACATATTGGCCTTTGCCCACTTCTGTACGGTGGATAACCGCCGCCAGCAAACCTGCGACCAGATGCAGGGAACCGCCCGCAAGATCAGCAATCTGAACACCTGCCGGAACCGGTGCCTGCCCCTTGCGGCGGCTATAATCCTGAATCCCGGCAATGGCCAGATAATTATTGTCATGACCTGCCCGGTCCCGATATGGGCCAGTCTGGCCGTATCCTGTCAACGAACAATAAATCAGGCCGGGATTAACCGCTTTAAGGACATCATATCCCAATCCCAGTTTATCCATGACCCCGGGACGGAACTGTTCAACCACAATGTCATATTCCTTGATTAGCTGTTTTATAATTTCAATAGCTTCCGGTTTTTTTAAATCCAGACTGAGTGATCTTTTTGAGCGATTTAAATAGCGATGCAGATAGGAAGTGTCGCCGTCTTGTGCCCCGATCTCACGGGTGAGTTCCAGGCGGTCAGGAGCTTCGACCCGAAGAACCTGAGCCCCTAAATCTGCCAGCATCAAAGTGCCAAATGGTCCGGGAAGCAAAGTCGAAAAATCCAGTATTTTTAAAGAAGATAATGCAGACATAAATAAACCTCCTGGAAAGATAATATCTTATTTGAACAGATCACGACTGATGATTTCTTTCATGATTTCCGATGTGCCGCCATAGATGCGCTGGGCGCGGGCGTCAGCATATTCACGGGCAATGCGATATTCGGTCATATAACCATACCCGCCGAATAGTTGCAGACACTCATCGGCAACCACACCCTGCAATTCAGTTGTATGGAGCTTTGCCATGGAAGCGGTCGCCGTATCCAGTCTGTCCTCTGCCAGCAACAGGATGCATTGATCGACAAAAGCCTTTTGCACCCGAACTTTTGTCGCCAGATCAGCCAGTTTAAAGCGGGTGTTCTGAAAATCTGCTATCCGCTGTCCAAAGGCATTACGTTCCTTGACATAATCCAGTGTGATGTCCAGCATCCCTTCACAGGCGGCCTGTGCGCCGACTGCCAGAACCAGCCTCTCGCGAGGTAATTCCTGCATCATGGCGATAAACCCCCCATTCAGCGGCCCGAGCAGAGCATCTTCACTAACAAACACATCCTGAAAAAATAATTCCGAGGTATCCTGAGAGTGCATGCCAAGTTTTTCCAGCTTGGACCCCCTGACAAAGCCCTTTGCAGTCGCTTCCACAATGAACAGGGAGACTCCCTTCGCCCCGGCTGACGGATCAGTTTTACAGACCACGATAATAATATCGCAATGTTGTCCGTTGGTGATAAATATCTTGCTGCCGTTAATCAGATAACCACCTTCAGTCTTTTTAGCTGACGTCTTAATATTTTTCAGGTCACTACCCGCACCGGGTTCCGTCATGGCTATGGCCCCGACACATTCGCCGCTGGCCATTTTTGACAGGTAATTCTGCTTTTGATAGTCCGTGCCCATATTGACGATATAATGGGCCACAATACCGCCGTGGACCCCCATGGCACCCACAGAGACTGCCCCGACGCCACGACGACTGAAAATATCGATAATTAAGGCGGCAAATTCAAAACCAACCCCTATACCGCCGTATTCTTCAGGTATATCCACACAGAGAAGACCCGCTTCACCAAGTTTGTTCCATATCTCGCGCGGCATCCATTTATCCCGCTCCCATTCGGCATAATGGGGTTCTATTTCCTGATCAATGAATTTATTGACCGAATCTGAAAAAATACGCAGATCTTCATTCATCCAGCTACAATAAATAGCTGCCATTATTTATCTCCCACATGCAGGTTAACTGCAATTATTCATTCTTACCACGTAGTGCCTTGAGCAAGCTGTCAAATGGCAAGGTAACACAAGTAAACCGGTTTGTATGGTTTGATACCGGCTGAAAGATATTTAGTGTATTCCACTTGTCGTCTGGCCAAATTTTATTCTCAAGTTCATCTTCCTGTAACCCCTGCAATAGGCCATCGTGAACCCTTTGCAGACTTTGCTCAGTTTCTCCGATGGTACATTCCCCGAGGATGGAAGCACTGGCCTGGCACAGGACGCAAGCTTTGGTCTCATGGGAAAAATCCTTAATTTTGGGGCCATCGAGATTGACATGGACTGTAATCCTGTCGCCGCACAGGGGGTTATGCACCATTAATGTCAGGTCTGCCCCATGAAGCGCACCACTTGCTGTCGCCGCAGCGGCATGTTTCAAAATCGCCTTCTGGTATAATTGATCGATCATATTGGTTATCTTTACCTAAAGTCACATCTCGGAGTTTGACTATTCCATTCTTAACTGTCTGTCCAGACCTTAAATATGACACTATTGTTAAATTTTCTGGATTTTTTCCGGTTTTGCTTGATTTCCCGGTCATTGTATATGTAATAGAAAATATCAATAATAAAGACTAAGTCTCGGGAAGGCAAAATATACATATGGCAAAATCTATTGCGTCAGGAATGACAAAGAATTTCCTTGGTCATTCACCTGAATGGTACAAACTCACCATAATCGGTTTCCTCATATTAAACCCGGTGGTCATGTTAGCTCTCGGTAATGATCAAGGGGGCTATATTGTTGGCTGGATGCTGGTTATTGAATTTATCTTCACCCTTGCCATGGCACTGAAATGTTACCCGCTGTTGCCGGGCGGTCTGCTGGCTATTGAAGCTATGTTCATGAATATGGCTACGCCAGCCATGGTAAAACATGAAATAGAGAGTGGGCTGGAAGTAATTCTGCTGCTGGTTTTTATGGTAGCGGGCATATATTTTATGCAAAAACTGCTACTGTTTGTCTTTACCAAGGTTCTGTTAAATATTAGATCAAAAACCGTTCTTGCTTTTTTATTCTGCTTGATTGCGGCCATATTATCTGCATTTCTCGATGCTCTGACCGTGACGGCTGTGATTATTACGGTTGCCGTTGGATTTTACGGTATTTATCATAAAGCAGCATCGGGCAAGCCTGCCCACCATGACCATGACCATTCAGTTGATCATGATGTGGATGAGTTGCATCGATCAGATCTGGATCAATTTCGGTCGTTTTTGCGTAGTCTGATGATGCATGCTCTTGTTGGGACGGCTCTGGGCGGCGTCTGTACTTTGGTCGGGGAGCCTCAAAATCTGATTATTGGCGAGCGTGCCGGCTGGAATTTTATTGAATTTTTCTTGCGCATGGCACCAGTTACCATACCGGTTCTGGTCATTGGATTGACCACCTGTGTGGTTCTTGAGAAAACCGGTATATTCGGATATGGAGCTAAACTACCAGAAAAGGTTCGCCATATTCTGGAAGAGTTTGAGGCAGAAGAAATTGCTAAAAGAGATTATCGGGAAAAGGCATCATTAATAGTGCAAACTGTGGTCGCGGTATGGCTGGTGATTGGCTTGATGTTCCATATGGCCCCGGTTGGCCTGATTGGTCTTTCCGTTATCGTATTACTGACCGCATTTACCGGAATTTCCGAAGAAAACCAAATCGGCAAAGCCTTTGAAGAGGCCCTGCCCTTTACCGCTTTGCTGGTGGTTTTCTTTGCCATTGTGGCCGTGATTGCAGAACAGGATTTATTTGGCGGCGTGATCCGTTATGTTCTGTCCCTCGAAGGGTCGGATAGGATTGCCGGTTTTTATATCGCAAATGGATTGTTATCGGCGATCAGTGATAATGTATTTGTCGGCACTGTTTATATTTCAGAAATCCAAAAAGCCTTTGTCGATGGAACCATCCCGCGTGACGTTTTTGATCTGATGGCGG
>JAJFIP010000104.1 GCA_021774875.1 Emcibacter sp. | reverse complement strand
GGTAGATATGCTGGTGGTGGATACGGCTCACGGTCATTCGAAGGGCGTGTTGCTTGCCATTGAAAAAATCAAGAAAAAATACGGCAATGTTCAGATCGTGGGTGGCAATGTGGCCACGGCATCCGGCACGCAAGCTTTGATTGATGCCGGGGTTGATGGGGTTAAGATCGGTATAGGTCCGGGGTCCATATGCACCACCCGGATAATTGCCGGGGTCGGTGTGCCGCAGCTGACAGCGATTCTGGATAGTGTTGAGGTTGCAGAAAAACACGGTGTTCCGGTTATTGCTGATGGTGGGTTAAAAACATCAGGTGATATTGCCAAGGCACTTGCCGGTGGGTCAAGTGCAGTTATGATTGGTTCCCTACTCGCTGGTACGGCAGAATCCCCCGGCGAGGTATTTCTGTACAAAGGGCGCTCTTATAAAGCTTACCGTGGCATGGGTTCACTTGGGGCTATGGCGCGTGGTTCTGCGGATCGCTATTTTCAGGAAGAAATTGTCGATAATCTTAAACTTGTGCCAGAAGGAATTGAGGGCCAAGTGCCGTTCAAGGGCGAGGTGGCAAATATGATTCATCAGCTGGTCGGTGGCGTTCGGGCAAGCATGGGCTATACCGGAAGCGCAACCATTTCCGATTTTCACAAGCGGGCCGATTTTGTTAAAATTTCAGCGGCTGGTCTCCGGGAAAGTCATGTTCATGACGTGGCAATAACCCGTGAATCACCCAACTATCCGGCTTCATAAAGAGTGCGACTATGATTGAACCTGCCCGCGTTCAGGCGGCCATCGATATATTGGAGCAAGTGGCGTCAAGCCTGTCCAGTGATGGCCCATCTGCAGATGTGCTAATCCGCAAATATTTCCGTACCCGCCGTTATGCCGGGTCAAAGGACCGGCGGGCGGTGACCGACATGACTTATCAGGTTATCCGTGACTGGGGCTTTTTATGGGATGCAGCAGCGGGTGATATACGCAGGATGATGTTGCTCACACTAGGGGGTGCTGACCTGTTTACCGGGCAGGAACACGCGCCAAAACAGATTACCGATGATGAGCAGCAGTTTTTGTCGGAAACTCATGAAAAAAAGCCCCACCATCAGCAAAATTATCCCCTGTGGCTGAAGGAAAGATTGCAGAAACGCTTCCCGGATAATTTTGTGGCTGAACTTGAAAGCCTCAATGGCCGTGCAGCATTTGAACTCAGGGTTAATTCTGGAAAAACAACTTCAGCAAAAGTGGAAGATTTTCTAAAATCTACTGGTATCGATTATGACAAGGGTAAATGGGCCGAAACGGCCTTGATTCTGGCGGGTAATCCACGCATCAATGACTGGGAAATATATAAAAATGGTCAGGTAGAAATTCAGGATGAGGCCGCCCAACTTGCGGTCGAAATATGTGACCTCAAGCCGGGTCAACAGGTTATGGATCTTTGTGCCGGGGCCGGGGGTAAAACGCTAGCGGCGGCAGCTTATATGGAAAATAAAGGCCAGATTTATGCCTTTGATAATAATTATAATCGACTGAAGGACTTAAAACCCCGCGCTAAAAGGGCGGATGTGAGGATTTTGCAGAGTCAGCATGTGGATACTGCGGGTGGCAAAAGGCAACACATCCTGTCAGAGCATGAGGGCCGCATGGACAGGGTGATCCTTGATGTGCCGTGCAGTGGCAGCGGGGTCTGGCGGAGGAATCCTGAACTAAAGTGGCGGCTTGATGAAGACAGGCTGATGAAATACTGCCAGATACAGAAAAATCTGCTGTCCGAGGTATGGGATTTTGTCAAACCGGGCGGGCGTTTGATTTATATGACCTGTTCCCTGTTTCATGATGAAAATGAAACACAGGTGACTGATTTTCTTGCCGGACATGACGATGCAAAGCTTGTGCCTTATGCCTTCCAAAATAATAAAACAGAAATAAAGACATTATCATCACTTGTTGAATGTCTGGCACTTTCGCCATATACCCATGGAACCGACGGTTTTTTTGTCGCCATATTAGAGAAAAAAATATGACAGATAGAATACTCATTATAGATTTTGGCTCTCAGGTAACCCAGCTTATTGCGCGGCGGGTTCGGGAAAGTGGTGTTTATTCCGAAATTGTCCCCTTTAACAAGGCCCCTGAAATGATCGCGGCTTTTAATCCGGCGGGTATCATTCTATCTGGCGGACCAAGTTCGGTCACGGGCATTGAATCACCTCGGGCCCCGGAACAGATATTCACGATGGGAATTCCCATCTTGGGAATCTGTTATGGGGAACAGACCATGTGTGATCAACTTGGCGGCAAGGTAGGGGCCTCAGAAGAAAAAGAATTTGGCCGCGCATTTATCGACATTAAAGAGGATTGTACCCTGTTTGAGGGCGTATGGGCTGCGGGAACAAGTCATCAGGTCTGGATGAGCCATGGCGACAAGGTAATAGAATTGCCGGAAGGTTTTGTAGTAACGGCAACCAGTGGCAACGCCCCCTATGCAGCAATAGCAGATGAGTCCCGCAAATTTTACGCCGTACAATTTCATCCAGAAGTGGTTCACACACCGGACGGGGCAAAAATTATCAGCAATTTTGTTCATAAAGTGGTTGGACTAGCGGGCGACTGGACGATGGCTTCTTTCAAGGAAACCACCATTGCCGCTATCCGTGAACAAGTGGGATCAGGGCGGGTGATCTGCGGTCTGTCGGGCGGTGTGGATAGTTCCGTTGTCGCAGTATTGCTCCATGAAGCCATCGGCGACCAGCTGACTTGTGTTTATGTTGATCATGGCCTGATGCGGCTCAATGAATCCGAACAGGTAGTGGAATTATTCCGTAACCATTACAACATAAATCTTATCCATAAGGATGTGGCTGACCTGTTTCTGGGCCAGCTTGCGGGCGT
>JAJFIP010000103.1 GCA_021774875.1 Emcibacter sp. | reverse complement strand
AACTGTTTCAGCAAACTACTACGTTCATTCAGACGATCCAATGTAATTGCTTTTGTCGTCGCTAAACCATGAATGCGGAAATCCAGTTCCTCATCGGTGCAGTTACGAAAATACGGATTGTCAGCCGAGTTGCGTTTGCGGATGTTGGTTGCAAACGCGTCGTACGCCGAGCCAAGCCAGCCTGCGTGTTGTCCGGTGCGTTCAAGCCCCTGCAGCGCCCCCAGTTTGTTCGGTAAATAAATATAATCGGGAAGGCTACGCTGATGTGCATCGGGGGCTTTGCGTGAAAGATATTCAACCACACTTCCCATAGACGGCCAATCAGTCGAACGGGCATTGACATCTCCCCCATCCGCAGCCGACCGGGTCCATTTATGACCGGTCTGAATGTAATGGCAGGCATTATGATCGTTATGCGGATGTGTCATCGTGCGAATCACACAGATCTTGTCCGAAATATTCGCAGTACGACCAAGATACTCGCTGATCTGTAAGCCCGGAGTTCGTGAATGAATGGGCATAAACGGCCCACGAATCGCACTCGGTGCTTCCGGCTTCATGTCGAATGATTCAAGTTGGCTTGGGCCGCCAAACAGAAACAGAAAGATGACAGACTTCGCCTTAGCATTGCGAAAGGTGCCAACCGCTTCTTCAGCAGCAAGGACACCTGGCAGGCTAAGACCGAACAACCCCGCGCCTCCCACTTGCAACGCTTCACGTCGCGTCATGCCAGAGCAAACTCGATTAGAATAACCATTGACTGTAAGCATAGACAATTCTCACCAATTTATCTGATGGATCTCAAGGCTCAACAATACATCAGAGACTACCGATATGTCTGTAAGACATCAAGGCCAATTGGATGAGAATTATGCTTTCTACACTCTTGTCAAAGACCGACTCTAAATCAAATCAGTCAAATACGTTCTCATTTGAATCACAAAAACTACTTTGCCGCTGCTTGCTGCTTGACGTGTTCGAGAATCGCATTAAAAAATGCTGTTTGAATATCTTGGGGTGCAGCATGGCCCATCAACGGCTTGTTGATTACCTGTTTCTTTCCTTTTAAGAGGTTATAAGCCGCATAACAACTCGACGGAGGGCAGACTCCATCAATAAAACCAACGCTCATGATCGCATCAGCCTTACATCGACTGGCAAAGTTAACGGCATCCACATATTGCCCGGCTTTTAATTGTTGAGGTTTGGGCTTTCCTTCTGGAAACGTTGTGACCAGTTTCGGCCAGCCATTGATGCGACCAGCGGCACGCCCTGAATGATCACAAATTGCAGGCACTCCTGTAGCAATGAATGTGACACGATCATCAATTCCCCCTGCCACCAAAGCCTGGCCACCACCTTGACTGTGCCCACTGACTACAATGGTTTTTCCATCCCATTCCGGTTGAGCTGTGAGAAAGTCAAGCGCACGCACCAACCTCAGAAACATCCCACGAAAGTAAGTTGTCTCGCGGCTCTCACGCCCTGCATGTGGATATCCTTTCAACTCTCCCTGAGTGAGATCTTTATAAAACTGAGCCGGCTTTCCATTGGGGATGCCATGAGCGTTGATGTCCATCGACAGCATACCCGCGTTCGCCCCTTTCACTGCATTCGCCAGTGAGGAACTACGTACACCCGCACCATGCACCCACAAAACAATCGGTAGACTTTTCGCTTTGGCATTTTTAGGTTTTCCTAGATAACCGGATACAGGGGCCCCACCCAGGCAATCAACTTGAACATCGAAACAAACGATGTTCTGATTAGGCTGTTCTACATTCTCAAGCTTGGCTTTAGCAGGGACTGCCGCCAACTCTTTTTTCTGATTCGCCCAAAACTGATCGAAATCATCTGGGACAGGTAAACTGAGACCAACCTCTAATGGCGAAAAAGCTGCCGCTGCAATTTTCGTCAACTTTTTCTTGTCGCCAGCCCGCACGATACACCGCACGAAACCCGGTTTCTCTGCTGTGACAGTCACCACAGCTGGTTTGTCTCCCAGAGTCAGAGTCCCACTCGGAAAACCAGTCGCTCCCGGAATAAAATTATCGACGGTATAAGATACGGTCTGCCCGGAGACTGGCTTCCCGTTCTCTGTCATTGAAATCAGAAAGCGGGCTTCCTCACCCGTCTTGTAAATCGCATCAGGACGATCGGTAACCACTTTCAGTTGAGGTTGATCGGCGGCTAATGAGAGATGCTGTACGAAAAGAAGAATCGCTAATGTGAATATCTGTGATCCGATTTTTCTCATATGTTTTTGCGTCATGGTGGTATCCTAAATTCCAGTTCAAATATTGCAATCTCGCTTGAGTGTTTCACACTATTTTAGCGGACTCGAAGCAGAATGAAAGCATCGTCTTCCAGCCGTCTGAAGTTTGTTTCTGCTATTAAACTATTTATCTTGTAATCTCAGTACGACGTTGTTTATGATTTCATTACGCCTTATGCATATCGAAAATCCACTCTGATAGAAAGCGTAATTTCGTGACTCACCCTCAGTTTGTGTCCCGTCGTCATTTTCTACGTTCCACTGCGCTGACCTTAACAACGGCTATGGGAATTTCTGCGCCAAAAGCTGCCTTCAGTAACAATGAAAACACCAAACTCATCAAATCGATCACAAAAGAAACGGTCTTTCGCAATCGTGATGGATCCGGAACAACTTGGTTTCATCCACGCACTTGCCTGATTCCAGGCCAAAATGGGAACGCGACACTCTTTGCCAATTTGCAGGCGATTGGAGGCTCAGATTATTTTGGCCCCGTCCACTGGAGCGAATCTCAAGATCGCGGAGCCACCTGGAGTATTCCCCAACCGATTCCTGCATTGGGACGCGATCCGGTTCAAGAAAACCCCGGATTAATGGCGGGGGTCTGCGATGTGACGCCACAGTACCATCAAAAAACAGATACAATTCTCTCTTTGGGACATGTCGTATTTTATCGTGGCCCGCGATTCGCACGGGGAGATCAATTGGCACGCTATCCGGTATATGCGGTACGGCAAAAAGACGGGACCTGGTCGGATCGAAAAATTCTGAAGTGGAACGATCCACGTGGCTCATTTATCTATACCAATAATTGTGGACAGCGTGTTGTGATGCCTAACGGCGATATAATGATGTCATTTACATTCGGCCCCAGTAAAGATCATCGTATGGTGGCTGGCGTTCGTTGTGCGTTTGATGGATCGGACTTAAAAATTCGGGAGGTGGGTCCTGCCCTGAAAAATGAAGTCGGGCGTGGCTTACTCGAACCTTCCATCACGCGCTTTCAGAATCAATTCTTCATGACCATTCGCGCAGAGGATGGACATGGATATGTGGCCGTCAGCCCAGACGGATTGAACTATCAGAAAAAGACCGCCTGGGCCTGGGATGATGGTAAGCCAATAGGCATGTCCACAACACAACAACACTGGCTCACTCATTCCGACGGTCTCTTTCTGGTCTATACGAGAAAAGACGACTCCAATAAGAATGTGATCCGCTGGCGTTCTCCGCTGTGGGTCGCACGCGTCGATCCGGAAAAACTCTGCCTGATCCGAGAAACAGAACAAGTTGTCCTGCCCCTGGTCGGAGATGGAGTCAACAAACCCGATCAGGTCGCCATCATGGGCAACTTTAATGTCACGAACCTCAACCCCAATGAGTCCTGTGTCACAGTGGGTGAGTGGCTTCCTCGAGGCGGCTATAAAGGTAACGTCTTACTCTCAAGAATCCGCTGGAATAAACCAAATCAGAATCTACCAAAATTCGCTAGTGCTTTTGAGAAATGATATTCGATGAAGCGGCATGTTCAACCGAGTCACTCGTCAACATTCTCTTTCGTGATATGCGTTGTACTGGCTTTGATCCCAGCCTCTTTATTAATGGTATTGATATCAAGTTTCGCGATCCACTTCGGCAAATTCTTCCAGATTTTGTGAAACCCAAAGTCGCCGCCGGTCATCTCCCGAACAGCGTCCTCTTTGGTCCAGCCTTGAACGGCAACCCGATATAAAACACACATGGTTCCTGTGCGGTCGGCACCATGCTGAGAATGTACCAGAACTGGCGTGCGTTTTGGATTCGTAACCAATTGTAGAAAACGAACTACTTCTTTTTGTTCCGGATGCCAGGATTTCATGTAGATGTGTTCGTACCCCAGACTCGTGCTACCGATCGCGTCACGATCTGAATGAAAAGAACGCAAATTGACAATGGTTTCGATGCCAATCTTCATCAGGTTCTGCATCCCTTCTGCAGTCGGCTGCGCACTCCGATACAGATTGTCACTCACCTTATGCAGGTTAGGCACTCCTGCCAACTTGATCGGTTTCGCCCATTTCATTTCCGGTTCCGACGCAACAATCGAACCGACCAGAATCAACAAAACAGTAATCGCCATAAATAGTTTCAGTGGATACTCCTGAAGGTTAAAAGGAAGAAGTCATAGATTATACCCCAGTTACAGCACCCCGTATCACCTGCAAAGTTATCTACGCCTTCTTTCTGCGTACAATGAGATAGGCAATAATCAACAGGATTGCGATTACATTCACAATTAAGAGCCATCGTGTACCAGACCCGTTCTTAAAATAGAATCCATCTGTACTTTTCAGAGCCTCGACTCTTGGAACAATTTTTCCATCAAGCCAAGCATATTTCAAATGTCGTGCATCCTGCATATGGACTTCGAGACCATTCGGTACTTTTGCCTGAAACTGAAAGTCGTTGTCAGAAAGAGCGTTCAGGTGAATATCCGACAAATTGATTTCAGCAACAAATGTGACCGCTGGAATATCAATACTATCATTGCCTTTGATATTGCTCTGCGGCATCACTACTACCTTCCCCTCAACCATTCGGACATTCTTGGGAAGCTTCTGCTGTCGACTATAGTTCTCAACTTTGCAATGAAATTTTAAAGGCAACCAAATTCCCGCTTGTACCGTTGCCCGCTCAACTGTATACAACATCGATTTTATGGTACCACTTCCCTCTGACATTTTTCGTGTATATGCAATCTGTTCGGGCATTCCTGCTTTGGACGAAGTCGCAAGACGAATACTTAAGCGGTACTCCTCTGTCTCACACAACAATTCAGTAACGCCATCAGCTCGTTTTACCTCTGTTTGCTCAAGGAGTAAATCTGGAATGTACAAGTACCGGTTTCCATTCTGGATATATCCAAACATAGGAGCCAAATAGCCCCAGCCAATCTCTTTTGTCCAAAAATTCTTGGATGGCTCAACGAAACTTGTGAATGATTTGGCAGTATTTGTATTCCGATCCACCCCGATGGTATTATAGATACCAGTCCCCAACATTGTCTCAGAGTAAACAGGAGCGGGTGTTAGCTGATCTGTTTTTTGAGGGTCGCCATTCATCTTTGAAGCGACTCTCCAAACTCGTTTCTTTACAAAATCAATTTTCCATTTCTCTGAAACCACATTGGTAAACACATCCCCTTTCTCATCAACTCGATCCCTGTTCTGAGCAGAAAAGGAAATCTGATGAATTCCATCCAAATAGTTCTGATAGAGATCCCGGACACCTGAGGATGTAGCAGCATCCTGCGCTGCATACGACACCGTGGTGACACAAAGTATCGCAAAATATCGAATGACATTCATCATAATTTCTTTACGCCTTACCTGTAAAAAGAAGATAACATTTTGCATTCTACAAGACTACTTGGTCGTTTCCGTTATCAAAAAACAATTAGAATAAATGATTTAACGATGACTAGACCAGATAAATACTTAGTCGTTCCTGAAATAGTCACCGCCCACTGAGAGCGAATCGTTGAATGCGGCGAGTTGGGATTTGATGCGTGAACTCTTGGGATTCACATCGTACTGACGATCTCCGTTGGGTCACTACACTGCCAAGGCTGCGACTCA
>JAJFIP010000102.1 GCA_021774875.1 Emcibacter sp. | reverse complement strand
TCCATTTCACCAGCGGGCGCAGCAATACTGTCCAGATTGACCAAGGCCTGACGCAGGGCTTCGTCTGCTTGTCCCTTCCAGTTTTCAGAGGTGAGAAGCTGGGCATATTCATATCTGCCACCGGCTCCCTGATAGCCACTTTCCATGCGGTCACCATCCTTGACTACAACGCTCACATTCAGCCGGACGAGGGGCCGGATGTCGCGCACCCGATGACCTCCGGGCCGGATAATCTCTATGGTTTGCCACTCACCGGTGATTGAAGTGCTGACCTGACAGACTTTGTTGTCCAAGGCGCGGGCATAGGCGTCAATTTCCTCCAGCAGGGCGATCTTGTCCCGGAAATTCATTCCGAGCAGTGGATTCTCTTCGCTATAGAGTTTTTCATTAGTGCCTTTGGGATGAATGGCGAGGGAAGCGTCCTTGCCAGATTTTATGGACTGGACGGTATCCTTTGCGCGGTTCAAAGCGTCTTCATTCAGTGTAGTTGAATGGGCATAGCCGCTGACTTCTCCTTGCACACCACGCAGCCCGAATCCCTTTGTAGTATCAAAGGCGGCTGATTTCAGCCGACCATCGTCAAAGGAAAAGCTCTCCGACTGGGCATATTGCAGATAAAGCTCACCATCATCCATACCGTGGAGGGCGGTGTCTACAATGCGCTGGGTGTGTAGAGAATCAAGTTCTGATCCTTGAAAAAAATGTGAATCAGAATCATCATTGTTAGTCATAAGTGTGAAATATCCAGATAAGTTTTAAATGCAGTCCTGAGCTTACTATAAACTAGGGGTGATTGATTTGGCAAGATTCGGGGAGAAGTGGGTTATTTTTCTCCACTTGATAAAAAAAATTAATCTAAAAAGTCGTTACAATTGAAGGGATTGACATGGATCAATGCTTATTCAGTTTAATAGATTGGATAATACCTGCTTGAGCTACATCAATTTTGTAGTTATAAGATTCGAAATTATCGCATTTTTCGAGGTGGAGCCAGAAAATATAATATTGCTCGGACGATGTGGTTGTTTCTTGGTTCATTTGTGGATTTAAGGGGTAGGACGGATTATGTCTCTCAATAAAATATTCAGTGCGGTGACTGCATTTCTAGTCACATTTCTAACTAGTGGTGCCATGGCTTTGGCTGATGGCATATATAAAGCAAAGCCTGATCAGATCGGTTTCATGGAGCCTGCAACTCAGGTCATGCGTGAAATTGTGAATTTTCATAATGGTTTGCTGATCATGTGTTTTGGTGTCAGTGCTTTTGTCATGGCTTTACTACTTTATATTTTTATAAAATTTAATGCCAAGGCAAATCCGACGCCGTCAAAGGTAACCCATCATACCGGCCTGGAGATCGTCTGGACGACCATACCGATTATTATATTGCTTACAATCGCGGTCCCGTCTTTCAAATTGCTTTATCTTGAGGATGTGATTCCTGAAGCAGATTTGACGGTTAAGGCTGTTGGTAATCAATGGTACTGGACTTATGAGTATCCAGATCATGATGATTTTTCATTTGACGCAACGATGTTGACAGATGAAGAAGCAGTCGTAGCCGGTCATCCCCGACTTCTGGGCACAGACGAACATATTGTGGTTCCGGTCAATAAAACAGTCCGCCTGATTGTGACAGCAAGTGATGTCATTCATGCCTGGACTATCCCTGCTTTTGGGGTGAAAATTGACGCCGTACCCGGCAAGTTAAATGAAACCTGGTTCAACGTGGAACGTGAAGGCATGTATTATGGTCAATGTTCCGAGCTATGCGGCAAGGATCATGGCTATATGCCCATCATGGTCGAGGTGGTTTCTCAGGAAAAATATGATGCCTGGATCGAAATGGCCCGCGAAGAATATGCCACAATAGAAAAAGATAATCTGATCCGGGTGGCTTCTGTGCCATCTGTTCAGCAGTAAGGGAGAGTCCTAATGAGTGATGGAGAACACGCGAATCCGACTGGCTGGCGCCGTTGGGTACTATCAACAAACCATAAAGATATTGGGACTATGTACCTGATTTTTGCCATTGTTGGCGGACTCGTCGGCGGGGCATTTTCCGGCCTTATGCGCGGCGAATTGATGGAGCCGGGAATAGCTTATCTGACCATGTTCACAAATGGTGACGTGGACGCAGCCAAGCATTTTTTTAATGTGTTGATTACGGGGCATGGCCTGATTATGGTTTTCTTCATGGTGATGCCGGCTTTGATAGGCGGATTTGGTAACTGGTTCGTGCCTATCATGATCGGGGCGCCGGATATGGCTTTCCCGCGCATGAATAATATCAGTTTCTGGCTGTTACCTGCATCCATATTGTTGCTGGTTCTGTCAACTATGGTCGAAGGGTCTACTTATCCGGGCGTTGGTGCTGGCTGGACAGTTTATGCACCATTATCCACATCTGGACATTCTGGCCCAGCTGTGGATCTGGCTATATTCTCCCTGCATCTGGCGGGGGCATCATCCATCATGGGGGCGATTAACTTTATCTGCACCATTTTCAATATGCGCGCACCGGGAATGACATTGCATAAAATGCCATTGTTTGTCTGGTCTGTTCTGGTCACTGTATTCCTTCTTTTATTGTCTTTGCCAGTATTGGCGGGTGCAATCACTATGCTTCTTACGGACCGTAATTTTGGTACTCACTTCTTTGATGCTGCTGGTGGCGGTGATCCACTCTTGTATCAGCATTTGTTCTGGTTCTTTGGTCACCCTGAAGTTTATATTCTGATCCTGCCCGGATTTGGATTGGTGAGCCATGTTGTTTCCACTTTCTCTGGTAAGCCGATCTTTGGTTATCTGGGTATGGCCTATGCCATGGTCGCCATTGGTGTAGTTGGCTTTATAGTCTGGGCCCATCATATGTATACAGTTGGTATGGATGTGGACACTAAAGCATATTTCACAGCAGCTACTATGGTGATTGCAGTGCCGACGGGAATCAAGATATTCTCCTGGCTTGCTACCATGTGGGGCGGGTCCATAAGATTTGAAACGCCCATGTTATTTGCCCTTGGTATGATCTTCCTGTTTACCCTTGGTGGTGTAACGGGCGTGGTTTTGGCTAACGGTAGTGTAGATATTGCTATGCATGATACTTATTATGTTGTTTCCCATTTCCATTACACCATGTCCATGGGAGCATTGTTTGCTATTTTTGCCGGTTGGTATTACTGGATTGGCAAAATGAGCGGTAAGCCTTATCCGAATTTTCTCAGCAAATTGCATTTCTGGTTGACATTCATTGGTGTAAATGTGGTTTTCTTCCCACAGCATTTCTTAGGATTAGCCGGAATGCCGCGTCGGATCCCGGATTATCCGGATGCATATCACCTGTGGAATTATGTCTCCACTGTGGGCTTTATAATTACAGGTATTGGCACGTTGGTGTTTCTGCTTGGATTATTTCTGACCCTGCGATCCAAAGAACGGGTTGCTGATAACCAATGGGGTGAAAGTGCAACAACTTTGGAGTGGACATTGTCTTCACCACCACCATTCCATCAATTCAATACACTACCCAAAATAAAATAGGGTAAGGGTCAAGAGTAGATGCAGACGGCTGCCTCCACATTAAATCAGAATATCAGGGAAGATTATCTTCCCGGTGCGCGGGACTTTTTTGCACTTCTCAAGCCGCGTGTTATGTCTCTGGTTATATTTACTGCAATCATTGGCATGGTGATGGCACCGGGAGATATTCACCCGGTAATTGCCTTCACAGCCATATTGTGCCTAGCGGTGGGGGCCGGGGCTTCTGGATGCCTTAATATGTGGTATGAGGCCGATCTTGATGCCCGTATGAAACGCACCAGAGGCCGCCCGATTCCTTCGGGACGCATTGACCGTCAAACGGCACTTCACTTTGGTGTCGCCTTATCCACTGCCTCTGTACTGGTGATGGGTTTGATGGTGAATTTGGTGGCGGGTGCCTTGCTGCTGATGACGATCCTGTTTTATGTAGTGGTCTATACCATCTGGCTGAAACGCCGAACGTCGATGAATATTGTCATCGGTGGAGCCGCTGGGGCTTTTCCGCCGATGATTGCCTGGGCTGCTGTTACTGGCGGGGTCAGT
>JAJFIP010000101.1 GCA_021774875.1 Emcibacter sp. | reverse complement strand
TATGATACGATCCAGACACAAGAAGGCATGAAGGCTCTAGCGCTGGCCAGAGAAGAAAAGCCTGATCTTATTTTGATGGATATTCAGCTTCCCGAAGTTTCAGGACTTGAAGTGACCAAATGGATCAAGGAAGACGATAATCTGAGTTCCATTCCAGTAATTGCAGTGACCGCATTCGCCATGAAGGGGGATGAAGAGAAAATCAGGATGGGCGGATGCGAGGCCTATATAGCAAAACCAATTTCTGTTGGAAAATTTATCGAAACTGTTAAAAAATTTGCAGGATAAAGCCACAATATGACAGCACGTGTACTTGTTGTTGATGATGTTATACAAAATGTCAAACTACTGGAAGCAAAGCTTGCCAGCGAGTATTTTGATGTTCTGACGGCTATGAATGGTGAGGATGCTCTGGAAATTATTGATAAGGAGCACCCGGATATTGTGCTGCTTGATGTCATGATGCCGGGCATGGATGGTTTTGAAGTCTGTCGGCGTATAAGATCCAACGTAAAGTCAGCTCATATTCCGGTAATAATGGTTACTGCCCTTGATCAGCTAAAGGACCGCGTAGCAGGCCTTGAGGCCGGGGCTGATGATTTCCTGACCAAGCCAGTATTGGACTTACCACTTTTTGCCCGTGTGAGGTCACTGGCAAGACTGAAAGTGTTGATGGACGAGCTTCGGATGCGTGAAACCACGAGTCAGGATTTTGGCCTTAGTATTGGATCAGACCTTAACCGTAATATAAGCCTCACAGGGGCTAAAATACTGTTGGTTGAAGACTATTCCAGGGTAGTCGAAAGGATCAACAGATATATGGAAGATTTAGCCACCGTTGACGTGGACAAAGCAGAGTCCGGCGAAATCAGCACACCAAATCTTGAAAATTACGATCTTTTTATCATTAGCCTGGGCTTGGGTGAGACTGATGGACTTCGTCTGTGTTCCCAACTACGATCATCAGAGCTTACACGCCGAATTCCGATACTTGTTTTGGTGGATGAAGGTGATTCTGATCAGTTGATAAGGGCTATGGATTTGGGGGCAACGGATTATATAACCCGACCTATAGATAAAAATGAACTTCAGGCGCGGGTAAAGTCTCAAATTCGCCAGAACAGATATGCCAATCGTTTGCGCGAAAATATGCAGAAAAGTGTTGAAATGGCGATGACCGATGCGGTCACTGGTCTGTATAATAGGCACTTCCTGTCCACACATCTGGACAACCTGATGTCCAGAGAAAATGACTCACGCAAAAAAGTATCTCTGCTAATGATGGATCTCGACAAGTTCAAGCTTGTGAATGATACATACGGTCATGCCGCTGGTGATGAGGTACTACATGAGTTTGCACGAAGGATCAGCAACGACATTCGGAATATTGATCTAGCTGCTCGCTACGGGGGTGAAGAATTTGTCATCGTCATGCCGGAGACAAATCTTGAATATGCTCATTTTGTTGCTGAAAGACTGCGCAGATCTATTGGGGACATGCCTTTTGAAATTTCCTGCTCTGAAAAACCTATCACTGTGACAGTCAGTATTGGTATTGCCATTGCTGGCGATGACAATTCTACCAGCAATAAATTACTGGCCGCAGCCGATAGTGCACTTTATCAGGCCAAGGAAAGAGGTCGTAACCAGGTTTGTAGCTAAACCAAAAAAAAGGCCTGAACCATAGGTACAGACCTTTGTAATTCTAACAGATCAGATAAAATTATTTAATTTTTTGTTCCTTGAATTCCACATGTTTGCGGACAACGGGGTCATATTTGCGGAATATCATTTTTTCTGTAATGTTGCGGGGGTTTTTCCTGGTCACATAATAGTAACCAGTGCCGGCAGTGCTGACGAGTTTAATTTTAACAACTGTAGGTTTCGCCATATCTCTGGCTCCAATATTAAATTCCACAATACGTGATGGGAAAATACAGCTATTAATTCTCAAGTCAAGCAAAAGCCGCGAAATACAGTGATAATTCTATCTTTTTCGTTTTCTGGAAGAACGGCCTTTCCGTTGGCCTGATATTTTAGCTTTTTTTCGATTGGGTTTCGCGGTTAACTGATCGTCTATCAATTCACATAACAAGCCACCTGTCATCCGGTTGGCTTCTTTCAGGCGCACCGTAACTTCATCACCTAACTGATAGATAATTCCGGTATATTCTCCCTCAAGCATGTGCAAATCCTTATCATGACGAAAATAGTCTCCGGTCATGGATGAGACAGGGATGAAGCCATCGCCGCCGGTTTTGTCAAAACCAACAAACAACCCGGCGCGACTTACTCCGGCAATTTTTGCACTGAATTCTTCGCCCACATGCTGACCCATGAATGCTGCCACATACCTGTCGGTGGATTCCCGCTCAGCGATCATGGAAATTCTCTCCGTTTTGCTGATATGATCAGCGGTTTCGACGAGCTTTTCCCGGTCAAGTTTTGCGAGGCCATCTTTACCAAGTTTTAAGGCGCCAATCAGAGCCCGGTGTACCATAAGGTCTGCATAGCGGCGAATTGGTGAAGT
>JAJFIP010000011.1 GCA_021774875.1 Emcibacter sp. | reverse complement strand
TATTACAGGCAAAGTTGCGGTGGTAACCGGAGGAGCATCTGGGCTCGGTGAAGCCACGGCGAAAGCATATGTGGCCAAGGGTGCCAATATAGCTATCTTTGATATGAATGTTGATCGTGGTGAAAAACTGGTTCAGGAGCTGGGGGAGGATAAGGCAGCCTTTTTTAATGTTGATGTCAGCGACGAAGAGTCGGTCAGTAATGCCATAGCGGGTGTGATGGATAAGTTTGGTGCCCTCCATATATGTAATAACTACGCTGGTATTGGCACGGCGGCAAAAACTTTTGGCAAGAATGGGCTGTATCCACTGGAAATGTACAAAAAAGTGCTGGCAGTCAACCTGATAGGCACCTTTAATGTCGCCCGGATGGCCGCTGAGCAGATGGCAAAAAATAAGCCCTACAATGAGTATGGTGGTCGTGGAGTGATTATAAATACCGCTTCGATAGCCGCCTATGAAGGCCAGATTGGGCAGGTGGGTTACAGTGCATCAAAAGGCGGAATCGTGAGTATGACATTGCCTATGGCTCGTGATCTGGAACCACTGGGTATTCGCGTCAATACCATAGTACCTGGACTAATTCATACACCACTTTATGATCAGGCGCCTGAGGCTATGCATAAGGCTCTCGTTGCCATGGTGCTATATCCCAAGCGTCTGGGCCGCCCGGAAGAAATTGCACATTTGTCTGTTATGATGGCTGAGAATGAGTATATGAATGGCGAATGTATTCGTCTGGATGGCGCAATCCGCATGCAGCCGCGTTAAGGCCAGCAGTCATCCTGTTGTCTCATCATTATAAGGAATAATATTATGGATTTGAATAAAAGCTGGCAAACTATCCAGTGTAGGCAAGATGGTCGGGTGTTGACTGTGAAATTTGATACGGGCGATAAGGTAAATTCATTTAATTCTGATCTGCTGCAAGAATTGACAGAGCTGGCACATATTCTGGAAAGTGATAGTGAATTATCGGCAATTATCTTATGTGGTCAGGAAAAAATATTTACCGGTGGCATGAATCTCAAAGCCGCATCCAAAGCAAATACTAAAGATAAAGGCATAGCAGCCTTGCGTAAAACCGTGCAGATGGGGCCAAAAATGTGCGCGGCATGGGAGCGTCTGGAACCTATTACTATTGCCGCCATTGAAGGATGGTGCGTTGGTGCCGGGGTGGCTCTGACTTCGGCCTGTGATTTTAGGGTGCTCGGGGAGAGTGCCACGCTTTATGTACCGGAGATTGAACGCGGCATGAATATGAGCTGGGGTAGTGTACCGAGAATGGTCAACCTTATTGGTCCAGCCAAAACCAAACGCTTATTTGTGCTGGCAGAAAAACTGGATGCCCACCGTGCTTTGGAATGGGGTTTAGCCGATGAGGTGGTTGGCGAGGGCGAAGCACTGAATAAGGCGCGGGAACTGGCTGAACGGGCCGCTAAAATGCCGCCCGTGCCCCTGCGGATGTGCAAGCAGGGTATTAATGCTGCGGCTCAGGCATTGAACCATGCGGTTAGTTTTATGGATACCGACCAGTTTATGCTGTGCCAGAAAACAGACGATTTTCAGGAAGCGATAAGTTCTTTTCTGGAAAAACGCACGCCCGAATATAAGGGTCGCTAGATTCAGATAGGCAAAATAACCTTATTGGTATTACGATAACCCAATACGAAATTACGCCCTGCCATTGAACCAATTTGCCTTGATGATACATTCAAACCAACGCAAATAGACGGTAAGGCTAAAGTAATATGACAGGTGCAGAAGACAAAAAATGGTTGGTGAATACTGGGCCGAAGCAGGATAGTCTGGGAAAAAGTGCAATTTGCAACACAGATCATCCAATCGCCACTGCAACCATTCTCAAGATTTTGAAAGCTGGCGGAAACGCCGCTGATGCTGCTATCGCCGGATGCATGACACAGGCGACAGTACAGCTTACTGCAACCAACCATACGGGGACAGTGGCAATCCTCTATTATCACGCCAAGACAAAGCGGGTATATGAGCTCAGTAATGGTGGTGTCGCCCCTGCGCATTTGCCCATCTTTAAAACCGTACCCGATGGATTTGGTGGTTGGGCATCGCCTGGATCTCCCGCCCCCCATGCCGCTATTCCCGGATTTATGCCGGCTATGGGAGCGTTGCATGAAAAATTTGGATCGAAACCCTGGTCTTCATTAATTGAAGATGCCATATATTGGGCAGAAGAAGGACATCCCGTATCTTCTCTCGAATATGGTCTGTTGCATTGGGATAAGCCTTTTATCCATTATCTTCCGGAATCAAGGGAGTTGTTTTCTCCGGAAGGCCATCTGGTGAATGTTGGCGAGCGTTTTGCTAATCCAGCTCTCGCAACAACTTTGACTGGCTTGGCCGCCGAAGGCCCTGATTATTTCACCGAAGGTAAATGGGGTCAGGATTTTGTTGAATATGCAAATAATATGGGCTGGGCTATTACGCCATCGGATATGACAGCCGTACAGCCGAGATGGTCCGATCCTTTTAGCTATACTCATGGAGGATATGATATAGCTCATTTATCACCGCCGAACTGTCAAGGTATGTTTAGTGCCATGGTTCTGGGGGTGCTCAATGAACTTGGATATGGGGATATGGAGCCTAGCTCAGCAGAAGCAATATATATGATGGCTCATGCCCTGCGCTGGGGAATAAAAGAAACCGGTTATGTAAATGACCCGGAATTTTTTGCTGTACCCTATAAAAGCTGGCTTGATCCTTCCTATCACCGTCATGTGGCTTCAATTATTGCCAACAGCAAACCAAAAGTTGATTTAACTGACCATGTAGTAAGAACCGGAGGTCTTGGAGCACTGGCGGCGGCTGGGCAACAGGTAGGTAACAGGAATGATACCAAAGTACCCCAGGGAAGTTGCGAATTTTCTGTTGTTGATAGTGAGGGTAACTGGGCGCAATTAATGAATACGGCTCAGGGTGGGGGTATTCCTGGCGGTGTCGTTGGCGGAGTCCCGATGATGGGTTCTCATGCTTATATGGGTAGTTTTTCACCGCTTTCCTCCTGGCAGATACAAGGGGTTCGCCCCCGTGTTGCTATCGGCTCAACAATGGTTCTAAAGGGTGGGGTGCCGGTAATGTCTCTGGGCAGTCCGGGTAACTGTTACTGTACAGTGCCACAGGTCTTAAGTAATATTCTCGATTTGGATATGGAGCCTTCAAAAGCTGTGGATGCTCCGCGCATGCATCCTTTGGCAGAGAACTACGGCCTTAGTATCGAAAGCCGTATTGCACCGTCAGTGGTCAAAGAATTAACCAGCCTGGGTATTCGTGTTGGATCAATGGTCAATTATGACTGGGATATGGGATCATATACAGTTACCTGGCGAGATCAAAAGTCTGGCAAACTGAACGCCTGCATTGACCCGCGCCGAACCGGAGTAGCCGATGGCATTGAATGAGAATAAAATCATTAACAGAATAGATGAGTTATTTTGTGATTTTGATATAGACGGGGTGCCCGGTGCTGCCATTGCAGTTATCAAGGACGGAAATACGGTTTTTAAAAAAGGTTATGGTCTGGCTAACATCGAGACAAGCCAGCCATTTGAAGTCGACACGCTCTTTGGTATTTGCTCAATAACCAAACAATTTACGGCTACATGTATTTTGTTGCTGGAAAAAGATGGCCGATTGTCGCTCGACGATAGTATGTCGAGCCTTATGCCCGAATTGGCTCATCTTGGTGATGAAATCACTGTCGGTGACTTGTGCCGAAATACCAGCGGTATTCGAGATTATTTGGGTTTGGCATCTATTGCGGGTTACGACTGGACAGGCAAACTCAGCAAGCAAGCCGCCCTAAAGTTAATATATGACCAGCAGACGTTAAATTTTCCCCGTGGTGAACGGTGTTATTACAGTAACAGCAACTTCGTCATTCTGGCGCAAATAATCGAAAGACTGGAAGATAAGCCGTTTGGAGATGTACTCAGGGATCGCATATTCAAACCTTTGGGAATGAATAACAGCAGTCTGCCAGTAAGTACCGCCAAGCGTCCCGCTGAGACTGCTCTGGCTTATATAGCTGGGGGTGAAGGAAGTTTTCAAGAACTCACCATAGATGTACCACTTAGCGGCGAGGGAGGAATCGTAAGCACGCTCGATGATCTGATATTATGGGAAAAGAATTTCGAGAATAATATTTTAAATATTGTCGATTTTGAACAGCGGCTTAGTCATACAATACCGCTAAATGATGGAACAGAAGTTTCATATGCGCTTGGTCTGGGTGTATCAAGTATGCGGGGCAACTTCATGCAGGCCCACAGCGGCGGACTGCCGGGTATCCTAAGTCATCGGCTCCGCATTCCTGATCAGCGTTTGTCAGTTATTGGTTTGTTTAACCGGGCACCAGCCGATATGACAGGATTGACCGAAAAAGTCGCAGGTTTCTATCTCGATGAGGCTGGTATACTTCAGGATTCTGATCCTTCTACCGTAGAATTGGACAATGAACTTATCGAAGCTCATTTGGGATCTTATTTCGATCCGCAGAGTGGTATGTTATTTGAGCTATGCCGAGGTGAAGAAAATCTTTCTCTGAAAATTATGACAACGCCGAGACCATTGCTTCCTCGTTCACAAACTGAATGGGATGAAACATTTAAACAAAACAAAGGCAAGCCATCTGTCAGTCTTGTGGGCACACTCACGCAACCTTGCCTGCAATTGGCTCTACTTACTGGTTATCAAGCGAATTTAGCAAAACTGTCATCAGAGATTGAAGATGATAATCTTGAGAAATATTGCGGCACTTATTTCAGTGATGAACTGAAGGCTTCCTGCCATATTACTGTTGACGATAAATCTTTAAATATGTGTGTCAAAGGAGAGGTAGGAGAGAATAGCCCTGTAACATTGAAGTCTATTGGGGAACGGTTATTCATAAATATTTCAGCAACAAATTTTGCCCAAACTGTTTATTTTTCTGAAAAAGATGAACAAATTCCACAATTGATAATCAGTACCGAGCGCGATAACAGTCTGTTATTCAAGCAAAAATAATTATTGGGCGGTCTAATTTATCCGGGCAATAATGGAGTTATAATCATGACCTTTAAAGTATATTCAGCGACCCTTGGCACCGAGTCACATTCGTTCTCACCGTTACCTACAGATATGGACAGTTTTCGCGATACACTGTTACTTGGAGCAGGTGAGCTGAAAGAAAGTGATATGGGCCATACATTTTCATCGCCTCAGGGTGCCGCAACGCGTAGAGCTAAAACCCAAGGATGGGATGTGGTCATTGGCCCGACCGCTTTTGCCCAGCCATCTGGGCCGGTAAACAGAGATACCTATGAAGAATTGCGCGATGATCTCCTCCAAAGCCTGAAGTCTGCGCTGCCCGTAGATATGGTTCTTCTGAGCATGCACGGCGCCATGATTGCCATTGGATACGATGATTGCGAAGGCGATGTGCTTGCCAAAGTACGAGCACTGGTTGGCCCGGACGTTCCTATTGGTGTAGAGCTGGACCCTCACTGCCATATGACAGAGAAAATGACTACCAATGCAGACGTTATTGTCATATTCAAAGAATATCCACATACCGATTATCGGGAACGTGCTGAGGAACTCGCAGAAATTACCAGCTTAATGGCCCAAGGCAAAATATCGCCAGTCATGTCCGTCCATGAATGTGGCATGGTTGAACTGTTTCAAACCACCAAGGAGCCGATGCTCAGTTTCCTGAACAGGGTCCGCGCACTTGAGGGCAAAGACAGTGTGCTGTCAATTTCCCTTGTTCATGGATTCCCTTGGGGAGATGTGCCGGATTTGGGGTCTAAAGTATTGGTCATCACCGATGGAAATGCCGAAAAAGGTATGGCACTTGCTGAAGAACTGAGTCGCGAATTTTTTGAGCTTCGCGGTAAATGCCGAGGAGAGAGAATGGGAATAGGCGAAAGTCTTGATCTGGCACTGGCTACAGAAGGAGGTCCGATTATTCTTGGCGATGGAGCTGATAACGCAGGTGGCGGTGCGCCGAGCGATTCCAGCTATATTCTCGAAGCAATATTGGAACGTGGCATCAATGATGTAGCTGTTGGTATAATCTGGGATCCCATGGCTGTTAAATTGGCCATCAGGGCTGGCGAAGGTGCTCAGATTGATCTTAGATTCTGTGGCAAGACCTGTGCGCTTTCAGGAAATCCCATTGACTTGAATGTTACCGTCAAGCGCATAGTCCGTGACGCAACACAAACATTTTCAGGATTCTCCTTACCCATAGGAGATGCTGTGGCGATCAGCTCTGGCAGCGTTGACATTGTGCTGTCTGCTATTCGGGGGCAGGTTCTGGGTATTGATGCCTTCACGCAGTTCGGAATTGACCTTGCCGCAAAAAAGATAGTGGTAGTGAAATCCATGCATCATTTTTATGATGCTTTTGGCCCAATAGCCAGAAAGGTGATTTATGTAGACGCCCCCGGTGTGGTTGCATCTGATCTCAACAGCTTGCCATTCAGGAAAATTCGCCGACCCCTCTGGCCATTCGACAAGATCTGATAAAGGCAAATGCCATATTATTACTATTTGTTATAACTCACCAGAAAAGCTATGGCCTTGGAGACATCGACAATATTTTTGGCAATGTATTTAATCGAATAAGTACTGGTGCGTTCAAAAATAGGCAGATAATTCAGGATTTCCGCCGGGGATCTATGTCTGAAATCTATTTCAAGTGACAGCGGACCATCTAAAGTAAATGGGCTGAAGTCATCAAGTCTGGCTAAGGATGCCGTAACCTTTCGGGCAATTTGTTTGCAGGATTGGGCGGGTGTGATCGTATCGGCTGAGGTTAAACTCAGGCTCGATTTGCTAATTGAAGTCTCCACATCAGGCAGGAAAGCCGTTGTTTCTTCAACAAAGGCATCATCACCGGAAATCATGACTATGGGGATACCAAAATGGCCGGCGGTAGCTGCACTGATTACCGCTTCGCCAACAATCTGGTTGTTGATTCTTATCTCGGAAAACGCCGCGCCGTTGATAGTATGAGACATACCACCAGCCTTATAACTGGCGCTGGCATGGTAGCCGATTAACATGGCCCCGGCAAAATCGCCCCTTTCAATACCCTGCATCATCATCAGTGGTCGTGGCCAGGAGCGTATCAGGTGAATATTATCGGGCAGTTTCTCGATCAAAAGATTCTGGCCATTGCCGTGAGAGTCACTGATAACCACTTCGCTCGCTCCGGCCTCAAATGCGGCTTTGGTTGCTGCGGCTACTTCGGCTGTCATCCACCTGCGGGCGCTTTCATATTCGAAGCTTTCCGGCATCAGTTGATCCCGTGAAACGACGCCAGCAATACCTTCAATATCTGCAGAAATATAGATTCTCATCCTTACATCCCTAAAATTATAATATATCGTACAGGCTTCAATAAAAGAAACAATTTAGCATTTTATATAAAAATCCCGGAGATAAAGAACCTCCGGGATTTTGTCATGAAATATTACGAGTATTAAAAACTTTTGCGTACCGTCAGACCTATGGTTCTTGGAGTATTGCGCCAGATCCAGTTGGAGGCAAAAACCTTGGTTATGGTTGCGGCTTTATCGCCAACATTCTTTACAAACAATATTGCTTCCCAATCATCGCCAGCGATAGAGGCGCGGATATTACCTATGCCGTAGGAATCGGCAACGATAGTATTTTCAAGATCCCCAAACCTGTCACCCTGATAAAGATAATCACCACTAATACTACCCCTTAGCCCCTCACTGATATCAAAGCTGTATGAGGCACCAATGGTAAATGCTTCGTCAGGCGTACTGGGTGTTGTTAATCCTTTTGGTGTGATGATTCCAGTGGGGCCAACAACATCGCTGTCTGTTTTTGACTCCTGAATAGATAACGTGGCAAATATCTCAAACCCTTCCGCAGGGGTCAGTGTTGCTTCGACCTCAAAGCCCTGACTATGTGCAGAGCCAATATTGGCAATGACAGAATCAAGGACAAATTCACCAAATACTAATCCTTGTTCAACCTGCATATTCTTCCAGTCAATATAGAAAAGTGAAGTTTGTAGGCTGAGACGGCGGTCAAAAAAGAATCCTTTGACGCCTATTTCGAAATTAGTGGTAAAATCCGGTTCCCAGGCAACCGCAGGGGGAAGGTCTAGAAGCTGTTGGGGCAGAGCGTCGATAAAATCAGCGCCCCCCGCCCTGTAGCCTCTGCTCACAGTGGCATAAGCCGCTACATCTTCATTGATGTTATAATTCAAGGCTGCCTTATATAGAAAATCATCGGCACCCACTTCCGCCTCCATGATAGGAGAGGCAAACACCCCTCTACTCTCACTGGAAATATCAACATCCTGATCAAAATACCTAAGCCCGGCAGTTAACGTCAGATCATCAGTTAAGTCATAATATAATTCACCAAATATGGCTTTGGTTTTGGTTGTTTTTTCCAATGGATTATCGGAAAACAGCCCATTAAAGACATTGCCATTAAGAGAAATTGACTGGTTGAAAATGCCGTTGCTACTGTTATAAAAAGCCCCAAATGTCCAACGAAGCGGCCCATCACCAGCGGACATCAGTCTCAATTCCTGGGTAAAGGCTTCGGCATGACCGCGTATGCCACCGTCGACAAAAGTAATTGTCGGATCGAAGAAACCTTGGAAGATACCGATAAATTCGTTGATATCGTTGAATTGACTTCTTTCGTTTTCATAAAAGGATGTGGTCGATACAAATTTTGCGAACCCTAAGTCATAGTTAATATTCAGCCCATATTGATTATACCTGCTACTGACAGGTTCTGGTAAGCGAACGCCATTTATCCAGTCAGGTTGTTCTACACTGGTATCAGGAAGCCCCACTCTGTTTGAACCGCCTGTCTGTGTATCGCTGATTAATGCGGTTAGCATTACATTCAAATTTTCTGAAAGCGTAGCAGCGATACTTATTCTGCCACCCCAGGTATCCTGAAAATTCGTATTCTCAGCGGGCGTAGCACCGCCAAAAGTTGCAATATTATCAATAAAACCATCTTTTTCATGGTAATAACCCACTACTCTGACGGCCAGTTTATCCTCGACCAGAGGAATATTGAGCATGAGATTCCCCTGAAAATTTTCACCACCATGTTTGGTCGTGGAGCCTGTCAGTTCTACCTGAGCAGCAAACTCCTTGGAATCAGGCTTATTGGTGATGTAACGTATCAGACCGCCGAGGGCCTGGACACCATACAATGTTCCCTGAGGACCACGGATGACTTCGATACGCTCAAAATCAAATGTAGGGATACCCGGAAGATTTATCATGGCAGTGTCATCGTAATATACAGCCGTTGTCCCGGCTACAAACACCGTGCTCAATGCCCTGCTTGAAATACCGCGCACACTAACAGTTATGCCAGTTGGGTCTGTAGCCACATAGTTAAAGCCCGGCACACGTGTTCCCCAGTCCTCAAGATCCTGTATGCCCAGTTTTTCTATGTCTTGCGAGCTTAAGACGCCAATGCTGATAGGTACATCTAAAAGACTTTGTTCGCGCTTTTGGGTGGTAACCACAATTTCCTCTATTGCGTAATCTTCAGCTTCCTCGCCAAAGGCCTGCATCGGAGCCAGCAAAGCTGTCAATGCTACTGTAGCTAGCAATGTTCGCGGGCTTCTGTTTAGGTGATGATAAGACCAGACTTTCATTGTTTCTTCCCTTACATTAGTTATTAGAGTCTACAATACTTACTAGAGTAATGCTTGTAGCTATTACTTTACGTTTTCTATGGGCTATAACGAATGGGTGAGCGTATCTTTTCTTGGGTTTGGCGTAATTCTCATTTATTTTTAACAGGTTACATGAAATAATTTGAAGAACATAATATTCTTTGCGATTTAATCCGTCCCTATTCAACCAATCCAAACAGGCGGCAGAACAATCTTGCAAAATTACTGTAGCCATAAACTTAGTTACGTCTGACCCTTGTCTGAAAGGACTTCTCGGGCCACAAAGAAATGAATATCTATATTTTGATACGTTAGTTGAACAGGAAATAAAATGGCGCGATATGGTGTTATAAAATGCACATTGATAAAATTACTGCTCCCGGTTCTAGTCTGGAATGCCAAACGTAAAATTAAGTTACTGAAATTCACGGTTCAAGAGACAAAAATTCTTGCGCAGGGTGAAGAATATTATCTGGAGACTGAGGCCCAACACAGTCGTTTTGCTCAAGTCAATGGTATCTCGCTTCATTATCTTGATTGGGGCGAAGCAAATGCTGTGCCGCTTATCTGGACCCACGGCCACACATCCTCAGCTCATGAAATAGCCGAAGTTGCCCCGAAATTAGTGGAAGCAGGGTACCGGGTCATTGCCATTGATGTCCGTAGCCATGGTCAAACATCATGTGATGATCTTGGTTTTACCATGCAGCATATCGCCGATGATATCGCCGCATTAATGGATAGTATCCATATTGAGAAAGCAGTAATTGGTGGCCTTTCTCTTGGTGGTCAGGTGGCCATGGTTTTCTATGATCAGTATCCCCAAAAAGTACTTGGCCTGATTTTGGAAGATGGGGGCAATATGTCGTTTCAGGAGTGTCTTGAGAGGGATCCACCGGGAGTCAACAATGTCTTGTTTCAAAAGACTTATGAAAAATTGTCCCCAAATCCGATGGAATCAAGGCTGCAGGCGATGGAAATGTATGCCCACACTATTAAAATCAGTACCCAGCGCGATCTCACTGTGGAACTGGCATCAATGGCAGCTGGTACGGTCAGAAAAAACAAAGAAGGCAAATGGGAGTCCTGCGTACAAATTGGTGACCGGAGGTATCTTGGGGAGCCGGAACAGTTTGACGACCCCGCTTGTCTGGCACGTCTGCCACTTTATGGCAGGTCTATCCGCTTGATTTTCGCCGAAATATCTTTGCGTAATCTAAAGGTTCCGGTCCTGATTATTGAACCGAGGAGCGATGGCGACAAACCACGCGGTAACGTTACCGAGCAGAATAATCGTTTGAAAGCTCAACATCCCGACTATATTGAGATCGTTGTTTATCCAGACAGCCCCCATCCGGCACATTACAAAAGACCAAAATGGTTTGTCCGTGATGCAAAAAGGATGCTAGAACGTGTCCAAAGCATAAATCAAATATCTGAATGAATAAACAGATCAAAATAGGGCAATTATGAATAAACACTGGAAAATTGAGAAAGACGCCGCTTTACTACATGAAAAATCAGTGGTGTGGGATTGTCATGGATGTATGCCACAATCCATGGAACAGCTACCGATGGCAATATCTCAGCTTAGCCAATATCGTGATGCCGGTGTGGATATAGCACATATTAATCTGGGTGATTCATATTTTCCTCTGGACTCTCTGGTTCGGGTGGCCGCCTATTTACGACATTGGATTAAGGCACATGATGGGGAATACCAGCTTATTTCTTCGGTTGATGATATTTATCAGGCCAAAAAGAACGGAAAACTGGCGGTAGCTTTTGACATTGAGGGCGGTCAGGCGCTGCAGGAACAGGTTTCACTGCTTGAATTTTTCTACGATCTTGGTGTGCGCTGGATGTTGCTCAGCTATAATAAGTCCAATTTGTTGGCCGGGGGATGCCATGATGAGGATACAGGGTTGACAGAATTAGGCCGTCGTTTTGTTGATGAAATGGCCCGCATCGGCATGATTACCTGTTGCTCCCATACCGGCTATCGTACTGCAATGGATATTTTCGAATATGCGAGTAATCCGGTAATTTTTTCACATTCCAACCCCAGATCTTTGGTAGATCATCCAAGAAATGTGCCTGATGAACTTATGAAAGCCTGTGCAAATACCGGTGGGGTTCAATGTATTAATGGTATTGGGTTTTTCCTTGGGGGTGATACCTCGACACCGGATACGATTGTTCGGCATATAGATTATGCCTGTGAGCTGATTGGTGCTGAACACGTCGGTATTGGGCTTGATTATGTTTTCACAGGTGATTTTGCATCTGATTTTTCACCTGAAGACCATAGTGATTACTGGCCTGCGGAATATTACCAAGGGTCGGAACTGAATGATGACACCTTGTTCTGCCCCTCTCAATTACCTCAACTGACAGAGGCCCTGATGAAGCGTGGCTATTCCGATGATAATATCCGGGGAATTTTGGGTGAAAATATGATACGAGTTGCCAGACAGGTCTGGAAATAATCCGACTCAATAAGATTGAGAATCTAGAATAATTACGAAAAACCCAATAATAAATACGCTCCCCCATTCTCTATAACCATCAGAAACCATAAAATATTATAAAAATATTAGCCTGTGTCCAGATAGCTAATTGTAGAGGGTTTCATGAAACTAGATCAATTGATAACGCGTAATGCGATACATCTGCCGGAAAAAACAGCAACTATATTTAATGGCCGTCAGCATAACTGGGGGCAATTAAAAGACCGTGTGGCCCGGATGGCTGGTGCCCTGAAAACTTTGGGCTTGAAAAGTGGTGACCGGGTATCGGTGCTGGCCCTCAACTCAGATTACTATCTGGAAACCTACTATTCCGTTATCTGGGCTGATGGTGTGATCGTTCCCCTGAACACACGCTGGTCTGTAGCAGAGAATATTAATGCAATAGAGGACTCAGCGGCGCATTTTTTAATGATTGATGATAATTTTCTGGATTATTCAACAGAAATTATGGCGCAAACTTCCTTGATAGATACTGTAATTTATATGGGAGAGGGCAAAACTCCACTAGGCATGCACAACTATGAACAACTGATTGAACATGCTGTGGCAGTGGAACCGGGCGAGCGTGGCGACGATGACCTGGCAGGGATATTCTATACCGGTGGCACCACTGGTTCTCCCAAGGGGGTGATGCTTTCCCATAATAATTTAATGTATTCGGCCATGTATTGCCTTGTCAGCACACAATTTGCAACTAATCCTGATATTTGCCTCCATGCGGCTCCGATGTTCCATCTTGCAGATGTTGGTGCTACGATTGTGGCCATCTTTAGAGGAACCACACATTGTTTTGTGCCCACATTCGACCCATTGCAGGTTCTGAAAACTATCGCGGCACAAAAGGTCAATGCCTTAGCACTTGTTCCTACAATGGCACAGATGATTTTTGACCATCCGGAGTTTGAGAATTTTAATATTTCTTCATTAAAATGCTTTTCATACGGGGCTTCACCGATGCCACTGGCATTGATTGAAAGAATTATGCACACACTTCCCTCAGCCCAATTCAACCAAGGCTATGGTCAGACCGAGATGGGCCCAATCATCACAATACTAAGGCCTGAAGATCATCATATAGAAGGCCCCTACAGCCACAGAAGAAGTTCTGTCGGCAGACCCGCTATCGGAGTCGATGTCAAAATTGTTGACGATAATTTAAATGAAATGCCAAGCGGTGAAACCGGACAGATTATTGCACGCGGCAAAAATGCCATGTTGGGATATTTAAATAAACCAGAGCAGACTGCTGAGACAATTATTGATGGCTGGGTGTTGACAGGTGATGCGGGATATTTTGATGAAGATGGCTTTCTCTATCTGGTGGACCGTATTAAAGATATGATAATTACAGGTGGAGAAAATGTCTTCTCTGTCGAGGTGGAAAACGCGCTTGGCAGTCATCCAGACGTGCAATCGGTGGCGGTGATTGGCATTCCCAGCAAGGAATGGGGTGAAGCTGTACATGCTATCGTGATCCTTATATCAGGTAGCAAGCCGACTGAAGCCGATCTTATAGCACATTGCAAGAAGCGCATTGCGGGTTACAAATGTCCAAAAAGCATCAGTTTTCGCACCGAACCCCTACCTTTGTCCGGTGCCGGCAAGGTGATGAAAACAGAATTGCGCAAACCATATTGGAAAGATCAAAATAAAAGGCGTCAGTAAGGTTTATGAGCTATCGACATTTCGGATTACATATACCTTTGTTTGGGGTTGTTATTTTGTTTTGTTTTCTAAATTCACAGGCAGTTGCAGGATTTCAGCCTGAGCAGAAGTTGAACTTAATGCCATGGCCGAAAGAAATTATTTTAGGGGACGGTAGCAGGCAGTTTAACCATGAGGTAATGATATATCTTGATACTGGTGGAGATCATCGGGTTGAGACTGCCTTAGAACACCTATTTGCCCGAACTCTTCTGGCATACCGAGTGGTTTCTGATAAAGCAGGGCAGTCCATTGATATGACCGTTCGTTGTGGTAAAAAATCTCCCAGGTATCCTAAAATTTATGATGAAGAATCTTATAGCCTGAAGATTGATAGGGATGCTGTACATCTGGAAGCATCGACTTCTATTGGCTGTATCAGGGGGCTGACAACATTAGGGCAATTGCTGGTTGGCAAGGCAGGAAATTACTCCCTACCCTTTATTCAGATTAAGGACCAGCCCCGTTTCACATGGCGAGGGCTGCTAATTGATGTAGTCCGGCACTGGATTCCCAAAGATGTCATCTTGCGAAATCTGGATGCTATGGCTGAAGTTAAAATGAATGTGCTGCATCTTCACTTATCAGATGATCAGGGGTTTCGGGTTGAGAGCAAAAAATTTCCCAGATTGCATGAAGTGGCCAGCGAGGGAAATTATTATACTCAGAAAGATATTACAGAGATTGTTGAACATGCTGCCTCTCTTGGTATTCGTGTGGTGCCGGAATTTGATATACCGGGTCATACAACGGCCTTGCTGGTAGCTTATCCTGAACTGGCCAGTGGCGCGGCACCAGAAGAGATAGAGCGGGAGTGGGGAACCTTCAAGCCAGTTATGGATCCAACCAATCCGGAAACTTACGCATTTCTGGATGACCTGATTGGAGAGATGACATCGCTTTTTCCAGATGATTTTTTTCATATTGGTGGCGACGAAGTCCTAGCAGACCAGTGGATGCAGACTCCAGAAATAAGTCTGTTCATGGCTGCAAATGACATCAAGACAACCAAGGGCGTTCAGACATATTTTAATAAAAAGATATTTGGCATTCTGGATACATACAAAAGAACTGCCATAGGGTGGAATGAGGTATTATCCCCTGATCTTCCCAAACAGGTTGTTGTGCAATTATGGGAGGGAGAAGCAGCAGTTAATAATGGATTGAGATCCGGAAATCCATTGATTCGGTCCCATGGTTATTATCTTGATCATCTATTGTCGGCAGGGGCACATTATTCTATTGATCCTGTTTACGGGCAAAAGGACTTTGCACCAGCACCAAGTTCTAAATGGGGTAAATGGGATCTTGATATTATTCAGAAAGGACAAAAATATACTGTCCAGATGCTGTTATATGAAAATGAAGATTCCTATCATGGTTATATAGAAATGGGTTCAGTGAAAATACGTTTCAGAAATGCCCATATTAAAAATAATATTCTGGAGATAAGAGATGTTGCCGAAATTCCATTGAGATTACAATTTTTTCTCAATATAGATAATGATAATCTCACAGGAAAGGTCAGAACGCGTGGTTTCGAGGCCGAGGTAACAGGTCGGCTTGTCGCTG
The DNA here is from genome assembly GCA_021774875.1 of Emcibacter sp. GTDB lineage: Bacteria > Pseudomonadota > Alphaproteobacteria > Sphingomonadales > Emcibacteraceae > Paremcibacter. The sequence goes on along the minus strand of JAJFIP010000011.1, from coordinate 2,517 downwards.
ACTCAAAAAATAATAAGTCCTTTTCCCTAGAAGGGGATGAATTGCTGCCAGAAGCAGGCCCACCTAATATGCTGGGGCTGGAGGCCTGTATGTGGACAGAATGGGTATCAGCAAAAACACTGGATTCAAGGCTTTGGCCCCGATTGGCGGCTATTGCTGAAAAGGCATGGTCGCCACGTGAAGCGACACAAGATACTGCGGATATGTATCGTCGGCTGAATTTTATTGACCAGCGGCTAGTCGGCCTGGGTATTCAGCACCATTCTTATCCATTGGAATTGTTGTCAAAACTGGCGGGTTCCGCTGACATAATATCGCTGGAGAAATTTGTCTCTGCCTTGGAAACAGTAAAATATTATACCAGCCTGAAAAAGATGCGGCCAACGAATATGATGACACCATTGGAAATGATTGCCGATGCTGCTGTTCCAGATGGGCGGGTTGCCCGTTCTTTCAACAGGTCAGTGGATAGTTATCTGACGGACCCTTCCCCAGAATTATTTGCGGCTATCCGCAGTCAGTTGCAAAAATGGCAACAAAGTTACTCTAAGTTACAGCAATTATTTGAGGCATCTGCAGAATTAAGGGAGGTTCGTGATCTGGCCTTGATACTTTCTGATGTTTCATCAATCACGCTTGCTGCATTGGATGAATTGCACAAAGTTAATAGAGGCGACAGTCATGAATATTGTAATCTGGAAACAAGACAGTTGATGGTGAAGGCTATGACCCCTGTAGCGGCTGTTCAGATAGCATCTGTTCCGGCCATGGAAAAGTTAGTTTCAAGGATCTGTTCCTCTGCTAGGTGATACCTTTATGTCAAACCATCAGCCACTCCGGTCCGGCGCGGATCAGCAGCCGCACTGAGAAGTCCGTTTTCCTCTTCTCGCCAACAGATCTGGAACGAACCCATGTTCCAGTCGTATTTGGGCATGGGGGTGACCTGAACACCTAGTTTGGCAAGACCAGCGATGGCATCGCTTGAGATTCTGCTTTCGACGGACAGCGTATTATTATTGCCCAGCGGATGCATCCGGGGGCGATCAATGGCCTCTTCCACATTCATGCCATGAAACAGAAGGTTGGATAGAACCTGAGACACGGTACAATGGCAATTGCCCGGCGTGCCCAGAGACAATGTCGGCGCACCGTTTTTCATGAGCATGGTGCTGCCAATCCCGCCGCGCATACGGCTCCCGCTTATCCGCCAATTACTGAGTGCCTCGTCCAGACGACCGTAATATACGTGGGCACCAAGCATAGCCACCCCGTCAAGAACCATTCCGGGAATGCCACCTGCCTGCGCCGTGTTCATTATCTGCACCCAATTGCCCCGCTGATCGACAACGGAAATTTCACAAGAGGATGTTTCTATCTTGGGATCAGACCGTCCAACAGCACCTGCGGCCATCAATGCGGCTTTGCCTCCGGTTCGAATAACATGATCGGTAAGGTCTATTTTCGGGCGGCTACCTTTGATTATCTTTGCCAGACGGCTATGATAATCCGGGTCCAGCCACTGTTCGACAGGAACATCGAAATATTCAGGATCATTAACATAGCCAATTTCAATAATCATGCGTCGCAGAGCATGGGCCGTGTAATAAAGGCTATCGGCTGAACCAGGCTCCATATCCTGTATGCCTAGCTTTGAAAGTATGCCAAGTACAAGGGCCAGATTGACACCCTGAAATTCTGGAGGTGCCAGAGAAACAATTTCTTGTTCACCGACATTAAACCGTACCGGATCAGCCCAGCGTGGCTTAACAGCAGTCATATGCGCAAGGGTGATCGGCCAGCCCATTTGATTGGATAATGCCACAAATTTTTGTGCCCATTCACCCTCAGTGAAATATTCCGGCCCTTCATCGGCGAGGCGGCTCATGGTTTGGGCCAATGCCGGATTGCGAAAATTCCGGCCAACCGGTACCAGATGACCATCGGGCATAAATACGTCCCTGCTTTGAGGGAAAAAACTGAGCAAGGGTATGTTCCAATGGTATAAGGCATGCTCAAAAGAGGACACAGGGTGGCCTTGCTCGGACCAGGTAATGGCATCTTGACACAATGGTTTCCATGGTTTTGAGCCAAACCGTTTGTGGAGAGCCGCCAGCCCCGGCATATAACCGGGAATGCAGGCGTGAGGCGCATCTCGCCCGGCATAGATCAAACCGCCTATACCTGCGGGTATTGGCCTGAAGATCGGAATTTCCGGCGGTACGCTACCTGAACTGTTCAGGTGATGGATCTTGCCGGTTTTCGCTTCGTAATACAGGCCGGTAATGGTGCCGACGTGATTGGCGAGCAGCGGCTCAAGGGCCGACTGGACAAGACAACCCGCTACCGCAGCGTCAACCGCATTGCCACCGTCTTCCATCACTTTCAGAATGGTACGTGTGGTGATAGGATTGTCTGTACTACAGGCAGCTTTTTTACCGTGAACCGGGGGTTTGGGGCCGAGTTCCCCCATAAGACTACTGTTATCTTGTTGCAACTTATTCATCATTATGGGCCTTA
>JAJFIP010000002.1 GCA_021774875.1 Emcibacter sp. | reverse complement strand
ACCTGCATCCTTAGATTGATAGTGTGTGAATGAATTGCACATATCATTGATTCCATGATTCAGGATCTGTTGTTTTTTGACTAAGTAAGTGTCGTGCCTGTTCATGTTGGCCAAGTATTTTGTACAAGTGGGCAACACGTTCCCGCAAAGCGAAGTTATCTGGTTTGGCGATTAACGCTTCTTTGAGCTTTAGTAATTCCAATGCTTGATTGGTTAGTTGGTCTGCAATAATCCGATGTTTGGCGGCTTTCTCCCCATCTTTCAAATGAGTGTAGATTACAGCCAATTTATGATGCGCTTCCTTATTCCACGGCTGTGTGGCAACCACTTTTTCCAGGTCATCTCGCGCTGCATCATTTTGTCCGATGTCATTATGCATCATTCCCCGCAACAGATACGCCTTCATTACCAATTTGCTATCATTTGCAATCAATGGTTCAATGACTTTAATTCCCTGGGTGGGGTTACCTTCCATACGAAGAATCCAAGCTTCCTCAATTAAAAAGCGGTCTGAGAGTTCGGTCGATGTTTTGCGAAGTATTTCGAGTTCATGCCGGGCTTTTTTAAGATTGCCGATGTCAATCAAAACCTGAATCAGATCTTCACGAACTGCTGATTTTTGCTGTTGGTCTTCCGAAATCTCAAGACATTTTCGAAACGCTTTTTCGGAGTCAGCCAGTAGCTTCTGATTCATCGATACAGTGCCAAGCACCTGCCACGCTGTGCCGTCATCTGGAACCAGTTTCAAGAGTTCTAAACACTCTGTTTTTGCCAGTTCTTCTTTCCCCATGTGTAGGTGAATTTGGATGAGTGATCGAAGAATTTGAGGCCGCAAAGTGGAATCATGTTTTGCCGCTTGAAAAATCCTCTCCGCGAGGTAGTCGAACCCTCGGTGTTGGGCTTCTCTTGCAAAGGCGCACAGTTTTTTTGCCGGTAACGTTTCTGGATGTTCAATAAGACTGAATTGTCCCAGTGACTCATCCCAATGTCCTAATTGTCCCAGTAATTCTGCTCGGAAAAACTGCGCTTCGGGAAAATTACCGCCAGCTTCACTAATGGCTAACGCAGCCAGTTTTTCTGCTATGTAAGGATTTTTTGTAACTGTTTCTTTTGCTTGGGTAAACGTTTTCATCGGCTGATAAAATTTACTCCAATAATACCAGCCAGCGCAAGCAAACAGTACACAGATCAAAAGTAGAGTTCTACGATGATTCTGCCAAGCAGTCGCGGTATTGACTTGGTGTGATTGGCCCATCTTATTCAGTCCTGAAGCAATTTGTTTTTACTCAATTTCTTACCGGTGCCTTCAGTTAAAACATGATACGATTTATTCGTCAGTTTTTTAAATTGTTCAACGGTTTGATTGGGCCATCGAATGATGACATCAGTCTCAAACGCCGTCTTGTCAGTGATTGGGAAAAGTAACCTTCGGTCAGAATAGGAGAGATAGCTGCCTCCTCCTTTTACGGTTTGTGAAGCGTTATTCGAAGTACCATCTAACCGAACAACCGTGCCAACAGCGTCTGTTCCAGAAACAGTACCAATGGGTTCGATCCCAATCCAATTCTCAGGTGATTTCAGGTTTTGAAGAATCGATGTAGGACCATCCTGTTCAGAAATGACCAAGTCTGGTGCTCCATCGTTATTCAGGTCACCAACTGCCACTCCCCTCCCGGAATGCGGCGAGCTAAACCAGGGGCCGGCAGATTCTGTAATATCTTTAAATCGTTGGCCTTGTTCATTACGAAATAAAAACGATGGTTGTTGGTAAGGGGCTTTGCGATTGCGATAGGTCACGTGCCCATTTATAACGATCAGATCAGACCATCCATCCATATCTGCATCCAGAAATACAGTGCCAAATCCGACATACTGTTTGCAGCCTCCTGCAAGACCGAGTGGAACAGTGACATGTGAGAATAATCCGTTACCTTCATTGCGGTATAAATCGTTTTCTTCAAATTCATAGTTTGTCACAACGATGTCAGGGTTTCCGTCGTGATTGAAGTCGCCTACATCAACTCCCATACTGCCTTCAGGCGCGCCATATTCATTTCCAGAGACGCCTGAAATAATCGCCGTTTCATGGAATGTGCCTTTGCCCTGATTCATATAGAGATGGTTACGAACGACATCGTTGGCGATGTAGAAGTCAAGATGGCCATTCTGATCAAAGTCGGCCGCTACGATTCCCAAACCTTTGCCATCGGGAAGAAGCCCGGCTTTATCAGTCTGGTCTATAAACGTTCCGTCGCCTTTTCCTACAAAAAGGCGATCGGGAGTACCAGGGAAATTTCCCGGCATGCATACATCTCGAAGTTCGCTCGACGGATCAAGGCACAATTCATTCGCATCGGGTTGCCACTGGATATAACCGGCGACATAAAGGTCCAGAATGCCATCGGCTGTTACGTCTGCAAAACATGCTGCGGTATGCCAGCCTTGTACATCAAGTTGCGATTCTTCGGTTGCATCGCGAAATCCTTGCCCATCAACGTTCATGAATAATCGTGATCGACCGTAGGTTGTAATAAAAATGTCTGGAAATCCATCCCGATTCACGTCTCCAACGGCAATTCCGTGGGAGTAATCCATCTCGACATTGAGGCCGCTCCCTTCAGTTACGTCAACGAAATGAAAGTCGCCATCGTTACGGTATAGACGGCAAGGAATTCCGACCATTTCTAATTGTTTCGAGATTGTTCCTCCGCTGACGCAGAGCAGGTCGATATCTCCATCTCGGTCGTAATCAAAGAGGCCAACTCCCGCACCAAATGTTTCTACCATCGTAAATTGATTTGATTCTCTTCCAGAGCTGTGTTGGAACGAGACGCCGCTTGATGCGGTTACATCTCTGAACCAGTCGTCAGCTTTGCTTTTACGAGGTGTAGCAGTTGTCTTAAATTCAGATTCATCGATAGGAGCGTTTACAGAGGGGGATTTGGTGTCTTTGGTGGGTGCTTCTGCTGCCGTGCCATCAGGGTCACGGCAGCCAATGGCAATAACACTTATACTCAGTGCAAAAGACAGTCCGAGAGTTTGTCTTCTAATACATGAGTATAGTCTTTTCGCTTCCAATCGATGTGTGAACATGCCATGGAAAGATAAATCGAAAAGGCGTGTTAAAACCATGAAGCCAACCCATTACAAAATATCCACCTTGAAAGAGGTTCTATTTTAAATCTAAATCGAAGGTGTTTTCCCCGGAATTAATTTGCGTTTTTGCTTTACTTGTTGAAGCAGCTCGGTATGCCTGAGGGACATCATCCCGTTTTGGCGTAGCAGGTATCTTTCCGGAATCGTTCATTGAAATGGCAGGAGGAATAGGAACGACTGTTACAGTGAACTCACCCGCCGCCAACTCGACTTTATAAGTACCATCGGCTTCCAGCTTTGTGCCCCATGCGCCCAGTCCCGGTTTTTCGAAACTAATGATCGCTTCTTTGACGGGTTGGCCACCAGAGGTAACTTTACCAGAAACGGTGGCATCGATTGTGGGACCTGAATCCTCCGAGCTTCCGCATCCGACAAGGGATACGCACAGCAATGAAGCCATTGCCCAACATGTAGCTGTTTTTCCAAACATCACTAATTTCACTCCTACTGGATTATACTAAACGAGAAAGAAACAAGCATTGTTGCGATGCTTTTGAAATTGGACTTAACTTGCCGGGGCAAATTAATACCCGGAAATCCCTGACCATCATTTGGCCAGGGATTTCCGGAATGCAACTGTCAACAATCTTCATATGTTGACGTTAAAATTCACCAAGCGTGTTCTGATCACGTCGGTCTGCAAGATTAAAGGCCGTTCCCATATCGATGTTCTCTGAGAGGAAATGAACCGAGCCATCTGCAAAGAGCACATGCAGGCCACCTGTATGCGCCGATTGAAGGGGCGTATTTCCAGGACCTTCACCTAATGCGCCGACATAGGCATGGGCGGTTCTGTTGGGCTTTGATCCAAGAGGCCAGTTCGGATGTAACGTTGTAATGTTACCAGTCCAACGATCATTCAATTGGCCGGGATCAGTTGGGACTGAACAATTTGCACATCCCATCCAGGCGCCCCAGTTATAACCCGCACGAATGTCCGTGTCACCGGCTCCAAAGTCGGACTGTTCTCCCACCATCATTGTATTGGAAGACCCATCCCGAATATCCTTGAATTGCACACTGCTTAGGTAGTGTAACACACCATTACTTTTAGGAACGATACTCGCTCTAATTCCATCTTGTCCAATACGACCGGCGATGGTAATACTCGTACCGTCTAGAATTCCATCAGAATTTCCATCCACAGGAGAGGCGCCAAGAGACACCCCAGCGATACCGGCATAAGAGGGAATGAGCAGTTTCTGGCCGTCACGTTCGCGAAACTTGGGCAGCGGACTTGAAGGGCAAATGAGACCTGGTACGACAAAATTGTTGTAAACGGGGAAGTTGGTCGCCCAGCCCGGCCAGTTATTCATATTTACCCTGTTGAAGGCATTGGCCTGATCCATGTAGGGCAGCAAACTCAGCCAGAATGAACTTCCCCAATTCTCTGGTTGAGAGTAGCGTGCACCGTAGGGCATTGAACCGTAGGTCTCGTGGTAATTGTGCAGCGCTATGCCGATTTGTTTCAAGTTGTTTTTGCACTGACTTCGACGGGCTGCTTCGCGTGCCTGTTGGACTGCGGGCAACAGTAATGCAATCAGAATGGCGATAATAGCAATCACTACCAGTAATTCGATTAACGTAAAACCTTTAGAATTTCGTCTTGTACCAAGTTTGGACATTAGTGGCGCCTCCTAATTCCTAATAAAGAAAAATTAAAACACTCTGTGTTACTCCATAGAAAACAGACTCATACGCAATCTTCAGAAATTAGATATTTGAGCATAAAAAGAAATTGGTAGTTTGGTTTAGGATCTAATGAATTTATGACTAAAGATATTATTAATCTATCTATGATTTTGGGGGATTTACCTTGACTATCGTGCCAGTGTTCTGGAGAATAATGCCATGGCCTAATTTTACGTATTTAATAACTAAGCATCTGGATACGAAGACATATACTGTATAATAAAGAGTGTGGTACACTATGTTGGGCAAGTTGATATAAGCCCAATGTTTACTGTAGGATTATATTGCCATAGATTAGCACTCATAATTTGGTGTAGTTAACAAGTGTGAAGTAAATGGTTGCAATTCTAAAGAAAGAAAATTGGTTTCATACAGATGGTTTTCCCATTGTGGTCGAACGTCGCGACCCTCAGGAACCTTTTGGTT
>JAJFIP010000001.1 GCA_021774875.1 Emcibacter sp. | reverse complement strand
ATTGAGAGATTTGTTGATATGTGGGATTGAAACTGAGTGACAGTTCTCGCATTCAGCGAAATCCGTTGTATTCAGGTGAAAATGCTTCACGTATTATCTGATGTCAGCGAAAGAATCGCAATCAAAATTCTTTCGACTTTGAAAGATTATAGTCACTATGAATTCTTCAAAATGTGAGAAACATCACAAAATCGATAAATAAAGCTAATGTGTCATCAACGGGCTGCTACCAGCTTTAAAGGAATCAGAATCGTGCGAATATGAATCTCGAATTATAAATTCAGTATGTTGTATGGTATCTTATAGATTTGATACTCTGATTTGAAAGGAGAGCGACACGCGTTGCTCCTGGAAATCGTAGTTAACTATCGGAAGTCAAGATATAACCGAGGAAATTTAATGAGTCAATCAAAGGGCGTTCGCTGGGGAGTCATTGGTCTGGGGTGGTTTGGTGAAGTTCATGCCGACAACCTCGCTGAGATGCCGGATATTGAATTGGCGGCACTCTGTACTCGACGGCCTGAACGGTTGGACGAAATCGGTAGTCGATTGGGGGTCAAGCGGCGATATACTGATTATCGCGAACTGTTAGCTGATCCCGATGTTGATGTGGTGAGTATTACTACGCACATTAATGACCATCGTGATATTGCAATCGATGCACTCCGCAGTGGAAAGCACGTCTTGTTGGAAAAACCGATGGCACCGACGGTTGCTGACTGTGAACAGATCGTTGAAGCCGCTGGCAACGCAGAGGGTTTTCTCATGGTCGGACACATTTGCCGGTTCGATCCACGCGTGACGATTGCAAAACAGGCCATTGAGGAAGGGCGGATTGGTAAAATTATATCGATGCATGCGCGACGTAACTTGTCGAAGGCGATTGGCCAGACGGTGCTCGATGACATCTCAGCCTTGATGGGGGACGGTATACATGACGCTGACCTGATGCTTTGGTTCAGCCAGGCGAATGTGTCAACGGTGTATGCGCAAGAGGTGCATCCTGGTCAGAACAAATACCCTGATGGTGGTTGGTCCATCGCGCGACTTGATAACGGTGCGGTCGCGGTCGTCGAATCGGTCTGGCATCTACCGGAATCCACACCTTATACGATCGACGCACGATTAGAAGTCATCGGCACAGAAGGAGCCCTGTATATCAACTGCGGTGAAGCAGGTCTCGCAATTCACGACGCACAAGGCGTTGCGATGCCGGACACGATGTACTGGCCGCGTCCTTTCGGTAATTACTTCGGTGTGTTGAAGGAAGAACTACGTTATTTCGCGAACTGCATACGAAAAGGCGAAGCTCCGCAGCGAATCACGCCAACGGAGTCGTGCGCCGCTGTGGCCTGGATGGCAGCCGCGACTGAATCAGCTCGCACAGGATCGGTGATTACATTCTAAAACTGATTATGGATCCTGGAAAATTGTAAACTTTCCATAACGAGGGGAAAGGTGTTTGGCAGCCGGTTTTAATACTCATTGTGGCCCATGGACAAAGGGGTCTTTCCATTCTTTGATTTGTTTTTTCTTCTCTGCGCTGTATAACTCCGTGACTGAGGTTCGTTCCAACTCGTAGAGCCCGTCTTCTGGGACGTTATTTTCTGACCAGACGAGAACACCGTAATCATAGATTTTTTGCTCCTGTTTCCAGGTTTTAAGAGCGTCATCGCGCCAGAGAACGGGAATGCCATTCACAACATCGACAAACCAGACGCTTTGATTTACTTCGTCATTGTTTAAAATTACCTTGCCGTCTTGAAATTTATATTTACCCGTGATGGGGTATTCAGGTTCATCGGGACCTCTCACGTCAGTGTAGAACCAATATCGAAAATTTCCATCTTTCAGTTCGAGAGTCGTTCCAGAGTACCCGGATATTTCACTCGGAGTAGCGTACACACCTTCAGCGAGGCGTCCGTTTGTAATTGTCGGTGGTGACTGTTTGTCGCATCCAATGATGAGTAATGTCATTGTTGTTGTGAGTATGAGGCGAGTCATGAGGCTACAACCTTAGTGAGTGGAAATGTTATAAATATCGATCCATCGTTTCGATATGAAATTTTGTAAAATCAGATCACTCAACTTATCTCTATTATCATAAACAGTTAACTCACATTGTAGGAAAACATTCTTAAAAATTAACTCATAAGTAAAGGAGAGTCGGTTTCTTTGTTTTCTGTTTCTGAATTGTACACAGAGGTTCGTTCTTTCTGGTAATTGTTAGGGGCCTTCATGGTTACACTGTTTATAGAATCTCGAAATTAATAGACTCCTAGTAATGAAATCATTGAAAAGCAATTCCGTTCTGGACAAGTGGGACGAAGTGTTGTTAAAATGTCTACTTATCGAAGTTTAGATTGCCAATCGTCTGAACCCGATCAATTGAAAGCCATCCTAAGATCCCTCACATAGTTCATTCCAGAAGGAAACTCTGCCGTGACGCATTCAACGACAGGTTGCTCATCTTATCATCAGATTTTGAGTGAGCAACGCCGAGATTTTCTGAAGGTAGGTTTCTTGAGTACACTCGGCCTTTCATTGCCCTCAATTCTGCGCCACGAAGCCATGCTGCGGGCGAGGCTCGTAGAGTTAAGGCGAAGTCTGTGATTCTTTTCTGGTTGCAAGGAGGGATATCGCATCACGACACGCTGGATCCCAAACCGGAGGCGCCGTCGGACATTCGCGGAGAGTTTTCCACGATTGCGACGAAAATTCCAGGAATTCAGTTTTCAGAATACATGCCGCGGCTTGCAGAGATTTCTGATAAGCTTGCGGTGATTCGCTCAGTGACACACGGCGAGGCAGCGCATCAGCGTGGCTCGATCTACATGGTCGAAGGCCGTCGTCCGCCGCGAGAGACTGGAGTCGGGCATTCCGGAAATCCAGAAATTGGTTCTATCGTGGCACAGCAACATGGAATTCGGAATGGGATGCCTCCATTCTGTAGCATTCCGGGCAACGATTTCACTTCAAAGTTTACAGGACATGGATGGCTGCCTGCGACAGCCGCCGCCTTTCGCGGTTTTCAGAAGGACTCTTTGAAGCTCAGCGGTCAGTCGGTAGACAGATTTTCTGAACGTCTTGCACTTCGTGGCAAACTTGTTGCAACGACTCATAGTAAAGTACCCTCAACGTCGTGGGATGAATTTGACGAGCGTGCGCTCGACATCGTCATGTCTGGGCGGGGAGCGAAAGCTTTCGATATTTCCTCTGAGTCCGACGCTACAAAAGCATTGTACGGGATCAAAAAAAATCAAAACGCCAAGGGTGTCTATGCTTTAACGGCTCGGCGGCTCATTGAATCAGGAGTCCGCTTCGTGACGATAGGCCGTCACAGTTGGGATCATCACAGTAAAATCTTTCCACAGCTTCGCAGCCGACTTCCGCACATGGACAATGCCATTGCCGGTCTGACGCTTGATCTCGAACAGCGCGGCATGCTGGATGAAACGCTCGTCATCTATATGACTGAATATGGTCGCACTCCTCGAGTCAATAAAGACGGAGGCCGCGACCACTGGCCTCAAGCTTTCAGCGTGGCATTTGCAGGAGCGGGAGTAAAGGGAGGGCAGGTGATCGGTGCCAGCGATAATGATGGCGCCGCAGTCATTGATCGCCCGGTCAGTCCGGAAGAGATCGCTGCAACAATTCTTCATCTCACCGGCATCAACCCCCAGACGGAATTCTACAAGCCCGATGGCCGTCCTATTCAATTTGTCGATTACGCTCAACCAATTCAGGAATTGCTCGCGTAACCACGTCGCAATTTGATTTCGGTTTCTAGAAACTTACTTCAGAATAAGTTCAAAATTATCTTGGTCAGTATCAACGGTTATATTGAGAGAAGATTTTCCCTCTCCGTATTTATCGAATAATGTTTTCATCTCAGGAGTGAGGGGCGGAGTATCAGGATCTGGATTTGGTTCCAGCAACGTCACAATATTTTCCCCGGCAGCAACGCCTGCTGCGTCGTTCGTAAACGCCATTGAAAACTTTCCATTCTCATCGACATTTCCATAACTGGGACGTCCGCCAGCCAGGGGAGTGAAAACGATGATGACGCCCGATAAAGGCTTGTCTTTGTGGATCACAGTCCCATCCAGTTGGTGAAGCTTTGGTAAATCTGCTCCTCCGCCGCAACCAGATAAAAGTGCAATACTAAATAAGCAGACAAAAAATCTTGGTAATGTTTGTTGTAGTCTCATGGGGATAAATCTCTACATTGAAAAATGTGAAGAATACAACAACCTCCAGTGCACCAACAATGGAACGCTGAATGCCTCACCTGGAGGTTGTTTTTCAATTCTCGTTTTTTAAAACTCGCCGATTACTTCTTTACCGTTACGAGTTGATAATGCACGCCACGTTGCAAGATCAATATTATTGCTAATGAAGCGCACAGCCCCATCACAGAGTGTGACATGGAGTCCGCCGACATGATCGCTTCGTGCGACACGCCCATGACTGTTATCATTGGGGGCATTCGGAACACGGTTGGTGCTGGCGTACCCCTCGGAGTTATGCGACACGTACAGAAAGTGGTTCGTAGGACGCTTGTTCGTGGCAGTAGTGAAGTGCCGTTGTTCGAGGAGCATAAATGTGTTTGAGGTTCCGTCTTTCACGTCACGGAGCAGAATCTTGCTGTTCATGAATCCGATACCATTCCAGGTATTCATATTGTTCGATCGTTCCGGACAACAATGATTAGTTCCCGAGTTAACCGCATAGTCTTTATAGCTGTTTGTAGGACCGAGTCGTTCAGCGCTGGGGCAAACGAATACGGAGGGCATTTTTTGGCATGGTTCTTCGTTTGTTGTGATCAGACTGGGCCCATAGTCTCCCGCCCATTGATCATTTCTGTCAGGAGTATAGGGAGAGACATTGATGTCCAAACTATTGTAGATATTAGCTGCATCGACATGAGACAGAATAAACAAAGGCCAGCCCCAAGAGTTATCCCGGATTCCCCCAGGCAGTGACTGAGGATGAGCTCCACCGGTGTAACGGTTGCCCATTGGCAATGTGATAAAAGCGTCATGATAGTTGTGAAATGCCAGCCCTAACTGTTTCAGATTGTTTTTACAACTGGAACGGCGAGCTGCTTCTCGTGCTTGTTGAACGGCGGGTAAAAGTAAGGCAATTAAAATTGCAATGATAGCGATTACAACCAACAATTCGATCAGAGTAAAACCGCGTTGGTATCGCAGGCCAAATGATAAGTGGGGCTTTCTCATGAAATAATCCTCCTCAAATAAAAAACAAAAAGGGAACGCGACAAAATGGTTTCTTTGAAA